>JBFKUL010000034.1:0-16463 GCA_041635755.1 Burkholderiales bacterium
CGGCTCGCAGCTCATGGTTTAGTCGCTCGAGAAACTTCGAGCTGTCCTCCGAGGCGCCCGGCGCGCCGCGCGCCAGCACGAGGCTGACCACCGGGTAGCCCTGCCGCGCGCTGCCCATTGCCTTGACGACGTTGCCGAAGTAGGACGGGTGCAGGTCGCCGAAGAAGCTCATGAAGCGGCCGTCGTCACGCCGGTGCAGCAGCACCTCGACCGACTCGGGCTTGGCGCTTGCCCGCTCGGGCTTGACCGGTGCGCCGGAGGCGTCGCAGGCCTGGAAGTACTTGCCGTCGAGCCGCAGATGCACGCCTTCCTCGCGCGCGAGCACGGTATTGGGCTGCGTGCCGGCCGCCACCAGGACCGAGCGCGCCGTCAGCACCGTGCGACCGCTGGGGCGCCAATGGCCGGCAGCATCCGGCTTTTGCAGCGCGAAGTCGACGGCGCGCGCGTGACCGAACTCGTCGATCTCGATGCTTTCGGGAACAAGGCCCTCGGCAAAGGAAATGCCCTCCTCGAGCGCCTTCTCGACCTCCTCATGATTCAGGGTGTAGGAGGGGCTGTCGATCATGCGCCGGCGATAGGCGATGGTCACCCCGCCCCAGGACTTGAGCAGCTCGATGATGCGCGCGGCACGCCCCTCGGTCGCGGCCGCCGCGCGCTCCTGCCGGATGGCGCGGGCGTGACGCAGGAACTCCTCTGCGATGGCGAGCTCCTCGCGGTTCCACAACGCGCGCACCGCCGCTTCACCGCGCTCGGCGCCGAGCTGCTCGAACCGCGCCAGGAACTTCTCGACTTGCACGACGTAATAGGCGAGCGACTCAGTCGCCGTGTCGATCGCGGTCAGTCCGCCGCCGATGACGACCACGGGCAGCCGGATCTGCAGATTGGCGATCGACTCTCGCTTGGCCGCGCCAGTGAGCTGCAAGGCCATGAGGAAGTCGGACGCCGCGCGCACGCCTCGCGCAAAACCGTTGGGGATTTCGAGCACCGTGGGCCGGCCGGCCCCGGCGGCGAGGGCGACGTGATCGAAGCCCAGGCCGCCCGCGTGGGCCGGCGCGAAGGCGTCTTCGACCGTCAGCGTGCCGCCGAAGCGCACGCCGCCGAACATTGCGAACTGGCGCCGTCGCTCGAGCAGCAGCCGGATCAGCTTGAGAAAGTTCTTGTTCCAGCGAACCGTGATGCCGTACTCGGCGACCCCGCCGAAGCCGGCCATCGTGCGCTCGTCGAGCGACTCGTAGAGCTCATGGACATCGCGAACGGGACGAAACCGGGCGCGATGCCCGAGTGCATCGACGCCCGAGAGCTCGGGCGCGAGCGGCTCGATCTTCAGACCGTCGATCCCCACCACGGTGTGACCGTCGTTCAGCAGATGGTGCGCAAGCGTAAAGCCGGCAGGCCCGAGCCCGACGATCAGCACGCGGCGGCCGCTTGGCGCCTTCGGCATCGGACGGCGCAGATCGAGCGGATTCCAGCGCGTCAGCAGCGAGTAGATCTCGAAACCCCACGGCAGCTCGAGCACGTCTTTGAGCGTGCGCGTCTCGGCCTGGGGGATGTCGACTGGGGTTTGCTTCTGATAAATGCACGCCTTCATGCAGTCGTTGCAGATGCGGTGCCCGGTGGCCGCCACCATCGGGTTGTCGACCGCGATCATGGCAAGCGCGCCGATCGGCTGGCCGCGCGACTTCACCAAGTGGAACTCGGAGATCTTTTCCTCGAGCGGGCAACCCGCAAGCGGGATGCCGAACACGGTTTTCTTGAAGGCTTGCGCCGGCGGTTTTTCCCTGAGCCCCTTCGAGCACGAGTCCTTTCCCTGCTCGTGGCACCAGATGCAGTAGTTGGCCTGGTCGAGCGCGCCGACGAGGTCGGTGCCCGGATCGGTGAGGGCGAACCCCTCTCGCCGCCGCAGGTGGTCGCCAGGCAGCGTATGGCTGGGAAACCCGGAACGCTCATCGGTGTGCACCGGCACGAGGCGCACGAAGTCGAGCTTCGAGGGCGCCTTGAACAGCACGCCGGAGCGATGCTTGCGCTTGCCTTCGGGCGTGCCTGCGGCCCAGGCGGCATAGCGCGCCGCAAGCTCGAGCCGCGCGGCGTTGGCCGCTTCATCCTTCTGCCACTCGGTGACGGCGCGAGCAAACCCGAGCTCGTAGCCGACCGTGCCGAGCGGCTCGTCGAAGGCCGCGGCAAGCTGCGCGGCGGCCGCGTCCGGATCGAAGTCTGCAAGCGCGTCGCCTTTCACCTTGTGCAGCGCCCGGCGCTGGACGAACAAGCGCTTTACGGAATAAATCGGCGCCAGCTCGTGGTGCCGCGCGGCGAGCGCATGCAGCTCGGTTTCGATCCCGAATAGGTGGGCGATGAAGTCCTCGAGGTAAGGGGCGAGCGCCACCAAGAGGTCGGACTCGGCTTTCGCAGCGAGCGAAGCAGGATTGGCTCGCGCGGCGACGAGGCGTTCGCGCAGATCGCCGTTCGCCTCTCCCAGAAAGACAAGAAACGCGGCATCCAGCCGCATCAAGCCGTCACGCTGGTAGAGATCGTCGAACGCCAGGCCGAAGCGCAGCGACAAGGCGGAGGCCGGAGCGGTCGAGTTCAAGAGCGCAGGCTTTCGGTCACGGATCGGCGATTATCGCGGATCGAGCAGCCGCCCTCAAGAAAAGACCGCGTTTTCAGCGGGGTGAGCGTTTAGTGGCGGCGGCGGTTGCCCTTGGAGAACGGAAGCGATTAGCATGCGCTCCATCACGCGGCGTGCAATCGCGCGCTGCTTCCATCCGGCGAAGGGGAGTCCTCATGCAAGTCAAGAACAGCGTGTTTCTCGTCACCGGCGGCGCGTCCGGTCTGGGCGCAGCCACCGCGCGCATGGCGATCGAGAACGGCGGCAAGGTCATGATCGCCGATATGCAGGTGGACATCGGCGAGAAGTTTGCGAAGGAACTCGGCGCGAATGCGCGCTTCGTCAAATGCGACGTCACCTCGGAGAACGAGGGCAAGGCGGCAGTCGAGCGGACCGTGAAGGAACTCGGCGGCGTGCACGTGCTCGTAGGCTGCGCCGGCATTGCCGTAGCTGAAAAGACCGTCGGCAAGGAGGGCCCGCATAACCTCGCCAACTTCACCCGCGCGATCAACGTGAACTTGATCGGCACCTTCAACATGATTCGACTTGCGGCCGATGCAATGGCGAAGGCCGGCCCGAACGCCGCCGGCGAGCGCGGCGTCATCATCAATACCGCATCCGTCGCGGCGTTCGATGGCCAGATCGGACAGGCGGCCTATTCCGCCTCCAAGGGCGGGGTGGTCGGCATGACGCTGCCGATCGCGCGCGACCTGTCGCGCAGCGGCATCCGCGTATGCACCATCGCGCCTGGCATCTTCGAGACCCCGATGCTGCTCGGCATGCCGAAGGAGGTGCAGGACGCGCTCGGCAAGATGGTGCCGTTCCCTTCGCGCCTCGGTCGACCCGTCGAGTACGCGCAGCTCGCGCGCCAGATCGTTGAAAACGAGATGCTGAATGGCGAGGTGATCCGGCTGGATGGCGCGATTCGCATGGCGCCTAAATGATGCGCATCCGGACGCGGCGAAGGGGCGCCCGTTCGCGTCGCCGCGCTCGAAAGAACGCCTGAGGGCGCCACGCGGCGCGCACTTTGCGCCGCGGAAAAATCGCGCGTCGGGTCAGCGAGCGGAGGGCGGCAGCGCTTGCTCGCGGAGCTGCGTACGGAAGAGCTTCGAGCGCTCGACGTAGCCCTGGGCGATCGTCAGCAGGTAGTCCTTCTCGTCCTGCCGAAGCTCGCGCACGATCTTTCCGGGTGAGCCAAGCACCAGTACGCCGTCCGGGATCTCCTTGCCTTCGGCGATCAGCGTATTGGCGCCGATCAATGTGCTCCTGCCGATCCGTGCGCCATTCATGATGACGCTGTTGATGCCGATCAGGCTGCCGTCGCCGACGGTGCAGCCGTGCAGCATGACCTTGTGGCCGATCGTTACGCGGCGTCCCAGCGTCATCGGATATCCGGGGTCGACGTGCAGCACGGATCCGTCCTGAACGTTGCTCTCTTCACCGATGCGGATCAGGTCGTTGTCGGCGCGCATCACCACGCCAAACCAGACGCTGACCTGGCTTTCGAGCGTGATGGATCCCGCCAGCGTGGCGTCGTACGCGATGAAATGGTGCGCGCCGCGCAGCTCCACGCGGCGCTCGCCGATCGAGAACAGTGGCATGAGGGTTTCTTGCCGCAACGGGTCGAGCCGCTATCATAGCTTGTGCCGGCGCTCATTCGTGCCGACGAGGGGCGGAACGTGAAGGTCGCAGTGCTGGGTGCAGGCGTGATCGGAGTAACGAGCGCGTGGTATCTCGCCGAAGCGGGACATGAGGTCACGGTGCTCGAGCGCCAGCCCGAGGCAGGCCTCGAAACCTCCTATGCCAATGGCGGACAAATTGCGGCAGGCCATGCCGAACCGTGGGCGCAGCCCTCGGTGATACCGAAGGTTCTCCAGTGGCTTGGACGCGAGGACGCGCCAATGCTGTTCCGGCCGCGAGCCGATCGTGCCCAGTGGGCCTGGGCCGTCCGCTTCGCGATAGAGTGCTTCCCGGGACGATTCGAGCGCAACATGCGCGAGCTCCTTGGGCTCGCGCTTTACAGCCGCGACTGCCTGCGCGCGCTGCGAAAGGCGAGCGCCCTGCAGTACGACAGCCTGACCCGGGGCATCCTGCATTTCTGCAGCACGCAGCGCGACTTCGAGGCGCTCGCACGGCATGCCGAGGCCACGCGCTCGCTCGGCATCGGTCGGGAAGTGAAATCTGCCGAGGAGTGCATGGCGATCGAGCCCGCACTGAGGCGCTCGCAGGTGCCGATCGCCGGGGGGGTGTATACGCCACGAGACGAGTCCGGCGATGCCTTTGCATTCACGCGCGGCCTGGCGCAGCTCGCGCGTGAGCGCGGCGTACGCTTCATTCACGAGGCCACGGCTCGGGCGCTGGATTCGAGCGCCGATCGCATCAGTGGCGTGCGCGTGCAGGGCGGGGCGATCGAGCGGCTCGAGGCGGATGCGTACGTGATTGCGCTCGGCAGCTACAGCCCGCTGCTGCTGGCACCGGTCGGCGTGCGCATCCCGGTGTACCCTCTGAAGGGTTACTCGATCACGGTGCCGCTGTCGCCGGAGCACGCGGCCGCGGCGCCGTCAGTCAGTCTCACCGACGATTCGCACAAGATCGTGATTTCCCGACTCGGCGCACGCCTGCGCAGCGCCGGCACGGCGGAGCTCACGGGCTACGATACGACGGTCAACGCGGTGCGCTGCGAGGCGATCCTGAAGCGCGTACAGAAGCTTTTCCCCGCCCTTACCGGGGCCGGCAGCGTTGAGACTTGGGCAGGCTTGCGTCCGGCGACGCCGAGCAACGTACCGCTCATCGGCCGTACGCGTTTTCGCAATCTGTTTCTAAACACCGGGCACGGCACGCTGGGCTGGACGCTTGCGTGCGGCTCCGGGCAGGTGCTGGCAGATCTGGTATCGGGGCGACGGCCGCAAGTCGCGTTCAGGATCCAATAGGCATTCCGCAACCATGCATGCTCGATGACTTCGGCATCCGCCTTTGACGCCATGCGGCAAAGTGAATCCTTGTTTTTCGACATTCGGCGCCTGCGCTACCACGTGCGGCGCTGGCCCGGCCGCGTTGCGACTGCGCCACCCGTCGTTCTGTTGCATGGCTGGATGGATGTTTCGGCGTCGTTCCAGTTCCTCGCTGACGCGCTGGTCGACGACTGGGACCTGTACGCGCCGGACTGGCGTGGCTACGGCTTGACCGGCTGGGGAAATGCCGACTGCTACTGGTTTCCCGATTACCTTGCCGATCTCGACGCCTTGCTCGAGCACATTGCACCCGGCACGCCGGTGAACCTGGTTGGACACAGCCTCGGAGGCAACGTCGCGTCGCTTTACGCAGGGGTGCGCCCGGAGCGGGTGGCGAAACTGGTCAATCTTGAGGGCTTCGGCCTGCCGCCGACACGCCCCGAGCAGGCACCCAAGCGCTACCTGCGCTGGCTCGACGAGCTGCGCGACCGCCCGGGGCTGCGGGCGTACACGGGCTTCGCCGAGCTGGCCGACCGAATGCAGAAAGGCAATCCTCGCCTGACGCGCGGGCGCGCCGACTTCCTCGCGCGGCATTGGGGCATGGAAAACGAGCGAGGCGAGGTCGTGCTACGTGGCGATCCCGCCCACAAGATCGTCAGCCCGATCCTGTACCGCCTCGAAGAGTCGCGTGCATGCTGGCAACAGATCGGCGCACCGGTGCTTTGGGTCGATGCCGCCGAGTCGGATACGCTCAAGCGCATGGGCATCAGCGCCGAATCGTATGCCGAGCGGCGCATGGCCTTTCCCAACGTGCGCCACGTGACGCTGCCTGATGCAGGCCACATGCTGCACCATGACCAGCCGGAGGCGCTCGCACGGCATATCGAAGCGTTTCTCGCTGACGGAGGATAATGCGGTCATGAACGTCGATCTGCATTGTCATTCGAACGTGTCCGACGGCCTGCTCGCGCCAGCGGAACTGGTGCGGCGTGCGGCGACCCAAGGCGTCGACGTCCTCGCGCTTACCGACCATGATCAGATCGACGGACTGGAGGCGGCGCGTGCCGCTGCGCGCGAAGCGGGCATCGCTTTTGTAGATGGCGTCGAGATATCGGTGAGCTGGCACGACACAACCGTGCACGTCGTCGGCCTGCGCATCGATGCGTCGCACGCGGGCTTGGGCGCGGCACTTCAGGTGGTGCGCGGCGGCCGCATCGAGCGCGCTCGCCGGATGGCGCGCGACCTCGAGATGGCCGGAATCGAAGGCAGCTTCGAGGGCGCAATGCGACACGCTGACAATCCGCAAATGGTCAGTCGCACGCACTTCGCGCGCTTTCTGGTCGCAAGCGGCGTGGTACCGGATCCCAAGTCCGCATTCCAGAACTACCTGGTGCCGGGCAAACCCGGCTATGCGGCGCATCAGTGGGCGGCGCTCGCCGACGCGGTGGCGTGGATCCGCGCCGCAGGCGGACAGGCGGTTCTCGCGCACCCCGGACGCTACCGGCTTACCGCGTCTGGCTTGGACGCGCTGCTTGCCGAATTCAGGGAACTGGGGGGCGAGGCGATCGAAGTGGTCACCGGCAGCCATTCGCCCGCGCAATATCGGCAGTTCGCCGAGCTCGCCCGCCGCTACGGCTTTGCCGCGTCGCGCGGCTCCGATTTCCATGGTCCGCGCGAGGGCGCCGAGCTTGGCAGCCTGCCGCCGCTCGATGCGGCGCTGCGACCGGTGTGGGCGGATTGGGGGCACTGAGGGCGTGGCGCAGTACTTCTCGATCCACCCCACGCATCCGCAGGCCAGACTGATTCGTCAAGCCGAACAGATCGTTCGACAAGGCGGACTGATCGCGTACCCGACCGACTCCTGCTACGCGCTCGGGTGCCATATCGGCGATGCCAGGGCGCTCGAGCGGCTGCGGCGCGTTCGCGGCTTGGACGACAGGCACCACCTGACGCTGATGTGCCGCGACCTGTCCGAGATCGCGACCTACGCCGTGGTCGACAACGTCCAGTACCGCCTGCTCAAGGCCGCGACGCCGGGAAGCTACACGTTCATCCTGCGCGCGACGCGCGAACTGCCGCGGCGCCTGCTGCATCCCCGGCGCAAGACGATCGGCGTTCGCGTCCCCGCGCATGCCGTGGCGCATGAACTGCTGGCCGCGCTGAACGAGCCGATGCTCTCGGCAACGCTCGCTTTGCCGGGGGAGGCAGTGCCCCTGTCGGACGCACACGAAATCCGTGATCGCCTCGAGCATGCCGTCGATCTCGTAATCGATGCGGGGACCTGCGGCATCGAGCCCACCACGGTGATCGATCTGACGACTGACGCTCCGAGTGTGCTGCGCCGCGGTCGGGGATCGCTGGCGCCGCTCGGCCTTGCGTCTGAGGCGATGACTGATGCGGAAGTTGCGCGCTAGGCCGGCCGTCGCGGCCGTGCCGCGCTCATTTGATAGAATCGAGCGCTTTTCGGCCACCTATTAATGGACGTCATCCAACTCGTACAGACGATCGCGATCTACGCCCTTCCGGTGCTATTCGCGATCACCCTGCACGAGGCGGCGCATGGCTACGTGGCGCGGCATTTCGGCGACATGACCGCGCATGCCCAGGGCCGTATCAGTCTTAACCCGCTGCGGCACATCGACATGGTCGGGACCATCATCGTGCCGCTGCTGATCCTCGTGACGAGCAAGCTCGCCGGGACCGGCGGCTTTCTGTTCGGCTGGGCGAAGCCAGTGCCGGTGAATTTCTCCGCGCTGCGCAAGCCGCGCCAGCACATGGCGCTGGTGGCCGCGGCCGGACCGGGCGCGAATCTGGCCATGGCGCTCGGCTGGGCGCTGCTGCTCAAGCTCGCGATCGCGCTGCCGGACCACGGCTATACCCATGCCATGGCCGAGATGGCGAAGGCCGGGGTCATCGTGAACCTGGTGTTCATGTTCCTCAACCTGCTGCCGATCCTGCCGCTCGACGGCGGACGAATCCTTGCCAGTCTGTTGCCGAGCCGCGCCGCATGGCAGTACGCGAAGCTTGAGCCCTGGGGCTTGCCGATCCTGCTCCTGTTGCTGGTGACCAACGTGCTTGGCATCGTGCTGGGGCCGCTGATTTTCGCCTCGGCTTCCTTGATCCGCGCTTTCGTGCTGCTCTAGGAAACGGACCGAAATGTTCGAAACCCGCGTTCTTTCCGGCATGCGCCCGACCGGCAGCCTGCACCTGGGCCACTACCATGGCGTGCTCAGAAACTGGGTCAAGCTGCAGGCGGAGTACCCGTGCCTGTTCTTCGTCGCGGATTGGCACGCCCTCACCACGGACTATGAGGCGCCGGGCGAAGTGCAGAAGAACGGCTGGGACATGGTGGTCGACTGGCTCGCCTCAGGCGTCGATCCCAATCAGGCGACGCTGTTCATCCAGTCGCATGTGCCAGAGCACGCCGAATTGCATCTTTTGCTTTCAATGATGGCACCGCTCGGGTGGCTCGAGCGGGTGCCGACGTACAAGGACCAACAGGAAAAGCTGCTCGACAAGGATTTGTCCACTTACGGTTTTCTCGGCTACCCGTTGCTGCAGTCGGCGGACATTCTCGTTTACCGGGCAAAATACGTTCCGGTGGGAGAGGACCAAGTGCCGCACGTGGAGTTCACGCGCGAGGTCGCGCGCCGCTTCAATCACCTCTATGGTCGCGAAGAGGGTTTCGAGGACAAGGCGAAGGCCGCGGTCAAAAAGATGGGCACCAAGAAGGCGCGCCTGTTCAACTCGCTGCGCACCAAGTTCCTCGAGCAGGGCGAATCCGAGTCGCTCGCGCGTGCCCAGGCGCGTCTCGAGGAGCAACAGAATCTGTCGCGCGGCGACCGCGAGCGCCTGTACGGCTGGCTCGAAGGGAGCGGCAAGAAGATCCTCGTTGAGCCCGACGTGCTGCTGACGCAGGCCGCGCGCATGCCGGGATTGGACGGGCAGAAGATGTCCAAGTCCTACGGCAACGCGATCGCATTGCGCGAAGAGCCCGAAGCGGTGGCGAAGAAGATCCGCACCATGCCGACCGATCCGGCGCGTGTGAAGCGTGCGGACCCCGGCACACCCGAGAAATGCCCGGTATGGCCGCTGCACCAAATCTACTCGGACGCGGAGCGTCAGGCCTGGGTGCAGAAGGGCTGCACCACTGCCGGCATCGGCTGCCTCGAATGCAAGCAACCGGTGATCACGGCTATTCAGGCGGAGCTTGCGCCGATGCGCGAGCGCGCGCAGGTGTACATCGACGATCCGACCCTGGTGAAGAGCATCATCGCCGACGGCTGCGACAAGGCGCGACGCCTTGCTGCGGAAACCATGCGCGACGTTCGCGAGGCCATGGGCCTCGCATACGGCTGATGCGCGAACGGGAAGCACAGGCACAACTGGAGCTGCCGACGCCGGTCGCCAGACTTTACGGCGAGCCGCTCGTGCATTTGCCGCAGGATCTGTACATCCCGCCGGATGCGCTCGAGATCGTCCTTGAGGCGTTCGAGGGCCCGCTGGATCTGCTGCTCTACCTGATCCGCAAGCAGAACCTGGACGTGCTCGACATTCCCATGGCGCCCCTGACACGCCAGTATCTCGAGTATGTCGAGATCATGCGCACCCGGAACCTGGAACTCGCCGCCGAGTATCTGGTGATGGCGGCCATGCTGATGGCCATCAAGTCGCGCATGCTGCTGCCGAAGCCGCCCGCGGCGCTCGAGGAGGAAGAAGATCCGCGGGCCGAGCTGGTGCGTCGTCTGCTCGAGTACGAGCGCATGAAGATGGCCGCCCACCAGCTCGACATCCTGCCGCAGGCTGGGCGCGACGTCCTGGCGGTCTCGATCTGGATCGAGCGCACGGTCATTGAGCGGCTGCCCGATGTCGCGCCGCAGGACCTTGCCGAGGCATGGCGCGGCCTGTTGCACCGCGCGCGCCTGAGTGCGCACCATCATGTTTCAAGGGAGGAGCTCTCCGTGCGTGAGCATATGAGCATGATTTTGAGGCGCCTTCGCGAGCAACGGGTGCTCGAATTCATCGAGCTGTTCGACCCCTCGCGCGGAGTCGCGGTGCTGGTCGTCAGCCTGCTCGCTTTGCTGGAGCTGGCGCGCGAGAACCTGATCGAAATGTCGCAAGCGGAATGTTTCGCCCCGATTTACGTAAAATTAGCCCATGTTGAGCCCAGCTGAAGCGAAACGTGTCATCGAAGCCGCGCTGCTCGCGTCGCAGGAACCATTGTCGCTTGCCGATCTCAAGCGCCTGTTCGACGAGGACGTCGGCGCCGACACGCTGCGCCGCCTGCTCGGTGAGCTGCGCGAGGAGTGGGACGGCCGTGCGGTCGAGCTGGTCAATCTTGCGAGCGGCTGGCGCTTTCAGACGCGCGCGGATTTTCAGCCCTACGTCGATCGGCTCAATCCGGAGAAGCCGCCACGCTATTCGCGCGCCGTGATGGAGACCCTGGCGATCATTGCCTACCGGCAGCCGGTCACGCGCGGCGACATCGAGGACGTCCGCGGCGTGACGGTCTCGCCGCAGGTGATCAAGACACTCGAGTCGCGGGGCTGGATCGACATCATCGGGCACCGCGAGACGCCCGGCCGCCCGGCGCTGTACGGCACCACCCGCACCTTCCTCGACGATCTGGGGCTGCGCTCGCTGCAGGAGCTGCCGCCGCTCGAGGAGATCTCGAAGACCATCGAGCTTGAACCGCAACCGATCCGGGCCCCCGCGGGTGAGGCGCAAGCCGAGCTCGACGAGCCGCGGCGCGCCGCGGCCTGACGCGGGTCGCGCGCCCCAGGGCGCCTCCTCGGCCCGGGCAGGCGAGCCGGTTCGCCTGCAAAAACTTCTTGCGGCGGCCGGGCTGGGCTCGCGCCGGACGATCGAAGAGTGGATTGAGGCCGGGCGGGTCAGCGTCGGTACGCGCACCGCGAGGCTCGGCGACAAGGCCACGCGCGCAGAGCGCATTGCGATCGACGGACAGGTCGTCGAGTTGCGCGAAGCGGCGCCGCTTCCCCGGGTCATTCTGTACCACAAGCCGGTGGGCGAACTCGTCACGCGCGATGATCCGGCAGGTCGACCGACCGTGTTCCGGCGTCTGCCGCCCGAGCGCGGGACGCGTTGGGCCGCCGTCGGGCGTCTCGATTTGAACACCTCGGGGCTGCTGCTGTTTACGGATTCGGGCGAGCTGGCACATCGGCTGATGCATCCTAGACACGAGATCGAGCGAGAGTATGTCGTGCGCGTGCAGGGTGATTTCGCGGCGCAGGACCGCAGCCGCCTGCTTGCCGGCGTGGAACTCGACGGTGGCAGGGCTTCGTTCACGTCGATTGCGGCCATGCCGCGTCCGGGCCCGGGCGGTACGAACCGCTGGCTGCGGGTTGCGCTGCGCGAGGGGCGCAACCGCGAGGTACGGCGCCTGTTCGAGGCCGTCGGCCTGCGCGTAAACCGCCTCGTTCGGGTGCGCTACGGATTAGTAGAGCTGCCGCGCGACCTCGGGGCGGGGCATTGGCGTGAGCTTGAAGCGAGCGGGGTGCGCAGGCTGATGGCGGCGGTTTCGCTCGACGAAGGCACCTGAGAAGGTCTGCGGGCGTTGTGACGGCCTAGAATTGCTGTTAAACTTCAACGGTTTTTTCGAGCAGCGGGGCGAGAGCCTTGGCCGCTTCAGGGGATGGGCTTCGGCCCATTTTTTGTTTGCGCCGCCGCATTGAAGAGGCTGATGGGAACGCTGGACGGCATCGTCGAACGCGTAGTGACCGGAATGGGGTTCGAGCTGGTCGATTTGCAGGCCTCGAGCCGCGCCCGGCTGATGCGGGTGTTCATCGACCGCTCGCAGGGCGTCTCGGTAGACGATTGCGCGGACGTGAGCCGGCAACTGTCGAGGGTGTTCGAGGTGGAAGGCGTAGATTACGACCGCCTCGAGGTGTCCTCCCCGGGCTTGGACCGGCCGCTGCGGCGGCCGGCGGATTTCGCGCGTTTCGCAGGTCAGCGGGTCGATGTGCGAATGCGATCCCCGGACGCCTCGGGCCGGCGGCGGTTTGTCGGCGAGCTGAGCGCAACGGATGAGACCACCGCGACGGTGGTGGTCGACGGGCGGCCGGTGGCGCTTGAAATTGCAGGCATGGAACGGGCGCGGCTCGTTCCGGATCTTTGAGTTGTGGAGAGATTGGGCATGAACCGAGAAATTCTGCTGCTGGTGGACGCCTTGGCGCGCGAGAAGAACGTCAACCGGGACACCGTGTTCGGTGCGCTCGAGCTGGCGCTCGCCTCGGCGACCAAGAAGCGGTTCAGCGAGGACGTCGACGTGCGCGTCGCGATCGACCGGAACACTGGGGCCTACGATTCGTTCCGACGCTGGAAAGTGGTGGCGGACGACGCGGTCGAGCTGCCCCCGGCGCAGATCGCGCTGTCGGAAGCCCAGAAGCGCGACGCGGCGCTCAAGCTCGAGGATTACATCGAGGAGCCGCTCGAGCCGATCGAGTTTGGCCGCATCGGGGCGCAGGCCGCCAAACAGGTGATCGTGCAGCGCATCCGCGATGCCGAGCGGGAGCAGATCCTGGCCGACTTCCTGTCGCGGGGCGACGAACTGGTCACCGGCACGGTGAAGCGCATGGAGCGCGGCAGCGCGATCATCGAGTCCGGACGCCTTGAGGCGATCCTGCCGCGCGACCAGATGATCCCCAAGGAGAATCTGCGCATCGGGGACCGGGCGCGCGCCTGGGTGATGAAGATCGACCGCGGCGTGCGTGGACCGCAGCTGATCCTGTCGCGTACGGCGCCGCAGTTCATCATGAAGCTGTTCGAGCTCGAAGTGCCCGAGATCGAGGAAGGCCTGCTTGAGATCAAGTCGGCCGCGCGCGATCCCGGCGTGCGCGCCAAGATCGCGGTGCTCAGCCATGACAAGCGCATCGACCCCATTGGTACCTGCGTCGGCATGCGCGGCTCGCGCGTGCAGGCGGTGACCCAGGAGCTTGCAGGCGAGCGGGTCGACATCATCCTGTGGTCCGCGGATCCGGCGCAGTTCGTCATCGGCGCGCTGGCGCCCGCGGAAGTGAGTTCGATCGTAGTCGACGAGGAAAAGCACGCCATGGACGTGGTGGTCGACGAGGAGAACCTGGCGATCGCGATCGGCCGCAGCGGTCAGAACGTGCGACTCGCCTCGGAGCTGACCGGCTGGCAAATCAACTTGATGACCGAAGAGGACTCCACGCGCAAGCAGGAGGAGGAAACCCAGCGGACACGGCAGCTGTTCATGGACCGTATCGATGTGGATCAAGAAGTCGCCGACATTCTGATCCAGGAAGGCTTCTCGACGCTCGAGGAGATCGCCTACGTGCCGATCGACGAGCTGCTCGAGATCGAAGCCTTCGACGAGGAGACGGTGAACGAACTGCGCAACCGGGCGCGCAATGCGTTGCTGGTGGCGGCGATCGCCGACGAGGAGAAAGTTGAAGGCGTCGACCAGAATCTGCTGCAGCTCGAAGGCATGGATACGCAGCTTGCCGCGACGCTCGCCGAGCACGGGGTTAAGACGCGCGACGATCTCGCCGACCTGGCGGTTGACGAGCTTTCCGAGATGACCGGCGTCGAGGGCGAACGCGCCAAGACGCTCATCATGGCGGCCCGGGCGCATTGGTTCGCCGACGAGGCAGCCGCCCAAGAGCAGAAGGAGGCGTCTTAACGTGGCCCAGTCGAGCGTCGCCCAGTTCGCCAGCGAGCTGAAGGTCCCGCCCTCGGTGCTGCTGGAGCAGCTCAAGGCTGCGGGCGTGGAAAAGCGGGTGCCGGAAGATTCCCTGAGCGAGCAGGACAAGTCGCGCCTGCTCGAGTACCTGCGCCGCTCGCACGGGTCCTCCGAATCGAAGAACAAGATTACGCTGACGCGCAAGCAAACGAGCGAAATCAAGAAGTCCGATTCCATGGGCAAGGCGCGCACCATTCAGGTGGAGGTGCGCAAGAAGCGCGTTTTCGTCAAGCGTGATCCGGCGGAAGTGACCGCCGCGGCAGTCGCCGCCGAGACGCCGGCCGCGCCGCCGGCACCGCCGCCACAAGTCATCGACGAGCGTGAACGCCAGCTGCGCGACGAAGAGCTGCGTCGGCAGAGCCAGCTTTCCGAGCGGCAGGCGGCCGAGCTGCGCGAGAAGCAGGAGCGCGAGCGCCGCGAGACCGAGCAAAAGCAGGCCGAGCGCGAGGCGCAGGCCGCGCTCGCGAAGGCACAGACCGTCGCCCCGACGCCCGGTACCGATGGCACGCTGCATGCGCCGAAGGTCAGCGAGACCAAGGGCGAGCGCAAGCCGAAAAAGGCCAAGCCGACCACCATCCTGCGTGACGATTCGTCGCGCAGGCGAGCGATAAAGACCCGCGGCGACGCGGGGGGCGGCATGGGCGGCTGGCACGCTCGCGGCGGGCCGCGTCACCGGCCTTCCGCCGGCGCCAGCGAGCAGACGACCTTTGCTCAGCCCACCGAGCCGGTGGTGCGCGACGTCGCCGTGCCGGAAACGATTACCGTCGGCGAGCTGGCGCACCGTATGTCGGTCAAGGCCGCGGAGGTCATTAAAGCCCTGATGAAGCTGGGCACCATGGCGACCATCAATCAGGTGCTCGACCAGGAAAGCGCGATTATTCTGGTCGAGGAAATGGGGCATCGCGCCAAGGCTGCCAAGCTCGACGATCCCGAGGCTTACCTCAGCACGTCCGACGAAAAGGAGACGGGCGAGCTCACGCCGCGGCCTCCCGTGGTCACGGTCATGGGCCACGTCGATCACGGAAAGACTTCGCTGCTCGACTACATTCGACGCACCAAGGTCGCAGCGGGCGAGGCCGGTGGCATCACGCAGCATATCGGCGCCTACCACGTGGAGACCCCACGTGGGGTCGTGACTTTCCTCGATACGCCGGGTCACGAGGCCTTTACGGCGATGCGGGCGCGGGGCGCAAAGGTCACGGATCTGGTGATCCTGGTGGTCGCCGCCGATGACGGCGTGATGCCGCAGACCATCGAGGCGATCAATCATGCCAAGGCAGGTCAGGTTCCCCTGGTCGTAGCCATCAACAAGATCGACAAGGCGGAAGCCAACCCGGAGAAGGTCAAGCAGGAGCTGCTCAGCCATGGCGTGGTGCCGGAGGAATACGGCGGGGAGTCGCCGTTTGTTCCGGTATCGGCCAAGACCGGCCAGGGTATCGACGATCTGCTAGAGCGCGTGTTGCTGCAGGCCGAAGTGCTCGAGCTGAAGGCGCCCGTCGACGCAACCGCCAAGGGCGTGGTCATCGAGGCGCGCCTGGACAAGGGCCGCGGCCCGGTCGCCACGCTGCTGGTGCAATCCGGAACGCTGAAACGCGGCGACGTGGTACTCGCCGGCGGCGTGTTCGGCCGGGTGCGCGCGATGCTGGACGAGAGCGGACATCCGGTGCAGAGCGCCGGACCCTCGATTCCGGTCGAGGTGCAAGGCCTGTCCGACGTGCCGCAGGCCGGCGAGGAGGCGAGCGTGCTTGCCGATGAGCGCAAGGCGCGCGAGATCGCGCTGTTCCGTCAAGGCAAGTTCCGCGATGTCAAGCTCGCCAAGCAGCGCGCCGCGAAGCTCGAGAACATTTTCGAGCAGATGGGCGAGGGCGAAAAGAAAGTGCTCTCGATCGTGCTCAAGGCCGATGTGCAGGGTTCCCAGGAAGCACTGGTGCACTCGTTGACGCGACTCTCGACCGACGAGGTCAAGGTCAGCGTGGTGCACGCCGGCGTGGGCGGCATCACCGAGTCGGACGTCAACCTGGCGATGGCCTCGCGCGCGATCGTCATCGGCTTCAACACGCGCGCCGACGCGACCGCGCGCAAGTTGATCGAGAGCGCGGGCGTGCAAGTACGCTACTACACCATCATTTACGAGGCGGTCGACGAGATCAAGGCGGCGCTCTCCGGCATGCTTGCGCCGGAGCGCAAG
>JBFKUL010000035.1:0-16325 GCA_041635755.1 Burkholderiales bacterium
CTGCTCAGGGAACTCCAGGTCTGAGGGCCGGCTATGCCTCCGGCGGCAAGTTCTGGCCCGGGAATAGTGCCTCGATGTAGCCGAAACGCGTGAAATCGCGCACCCGCATTGGGTAGAGAATGCCGTCGAGATGGTCGCATTCGTGCTGCACGACGCGCGCGTGAAATCCCTCGACCACGCGCTCGATGCGCCGACCGCGCTCGTCGCAGCCGGAATAGTGGATGCTGCGGTAGCGGGGTACCCAGCCGCGTAGCCCAGGGACGGACAGGCAGCCTTCCCAGTCTTCCTCCAGCGCGTCGGAGCGCGGCTTGACTACGGGATTGATGAGCACGGTCTGAGGCACTACTTCGGCATCCGGGTACCGCGGATTTGCCGTCAGACCGAAGATCACGACGCGCAGATCGACCCCGATCTGTGGTGCTGCCAGTCCGGCGCCGTTCTGGTGCGCCATCGTGTCGCGCATGTCTTCGAGCAATGCCATGAGTTCCGGGGTGGAGAAACGCTCCACCGGGGCCGCCTTGCGCAGCAGGCGCGGGTCGCCCATGCGAAGAACCTCGCGGATCATGTGGCCACCAGCTTCTCGATCACGCGACGCACCCGCCCCATGGCCTCGTCGAGCACTTGCTGAATTCTTTCCATCGGGATCGCTTCCTTGCTTTCACCGCGCCCGGCCGCGTAATTCGCCACGACGGAGATGGCCGCGTAATCGAGCTCCAGCTCGCGAGCGAGCGCCGCTTCGGGCATTCCAGTCATGCCTACGACCTCCGCGCCGTCACGCTCGAGACGGTTGATCTCAGCCGAGGTCTCGAGGCGCGGCCCCTGCGTCGCCGCGTATACGCCGCCGTCGATGATTTTTTCGCCGCAGGCGCGCGCCGCGCTCAGTATTCGAGCACGCAGTTCTGCCGCGTAGGGCTGAGTAAAGTCGATGTGCGTCACCGGCGCGCCCGTGCCCTCAAAGAAAGTCGCCGCGCGGCCCCACGTGTAGTCGATGATCTGGCTCGGCACGAGCAGGGTGCCGGGCCCGCAGTCGCGCCGGATGCCGCCGACCGAGGCCACCGAAACGATGCCGTCGACGCCCTCCTCGTTCAATGCCCAAAGGTTGGCCCGGTAATTGACTTCGTGCGGGGGAATGCTGTGACCGTAACCATGGCGCGCAAGGAATACGATCGGACGGCCATGAATGCGGCCAAAAGTCAGCGGCCCGGAGGGCTCGCCGTAGGGGGTGCGCACGACCTTGCGTTCCGTGACTTCGAGAATCGCCAGCTGCGACAGACCGCTGCCGCCGATGACTGCCAGCATCACGCGTCCTTCATGGCGCGGATCTCCGGCAAGTTGCGCCAGTAACCCTTCGCATCCATTCCGCAGCCGAACACGAACCGGTCCGGAATGCGCAGCCCGACGAAATCCGCCGCAATCGGCTTTTGCTGCGGCAGAATCTTCTCCACCAGAACGGCGCTGAAGACCTGCTTCGCACCCAGCTCAAGCAGCCGATCGCGGATCGCGCGCATCGTCTCGCCGTGATCGAGGATATCGTCGAGCACCAGCACCGTCCTGCCCTTGAGATCGTCCGGTGGCGTGACCCGCCATTGGATGCCAGAGCCGCGCACGGCTGAACCGTAACGCGTCGCATGGATGTAGTCGAAGTCGAGCGGAAAGCGCAATTGCGGCAGCAACTGGCCGGCGAACACGACCGCCCCCCCCATCACGGTGAGCACGAGCGGGTAGGCATCGGAGAGTCTTTGTCCGATCTCGGTCGCCAGTCGGCTCACCGCCGCCTGCACCTCCTCGGCACTGGAGACGGGCTCCGAGTTCTTGAGAAACGCCCAGGCCTTGTCGAGGTCGGGCATTCGCCTTAGTACGTGAACGTCACCACGTCGTCGTCCATCGCCTGCGAGATGACGTAGGCGCCACCGACTGTTTCCTCGATCTCGGGGATCAGGTCCTCGCCCCACAGGTCGAGCGTGGGCGTGCAGACCTTGAACTTGACGCCCGCCTCGTGCGCATCTTTCATGAAGTCGTAGACGGATTTGGTCGACCCTTCCTTGACGTGCAGCTTCTCGGCGACTCCCCGCACCGCGAGCTCGCCGGCGCGTCCGGTAAGCACCACTTCGACTTCGTACTCCATGGCGGCGGCCACGGTAGCCTGAAAGAACGGCGCACCCAGCTCCGCCCCGTTACGCGGATCGGTGTTCACCATCACGATCATCAGTTTGTCTGCCATGCGCGCCTCCGCCGAGTTCGCCCGCGAATATTAGAGAACGCTTAACTAACGCAGTATAGCCCAAGCGATTGCCGTGCCCTAGCGCCCCAGACGCTGAAGGTACGCTTGGAATTCGGCGCCTGTTTCCGGATGCCGCAAGCCGTATTCCACGCTTGCCTTGAGGTAGCCGAGCTTGGAACCGCAATCGTAGCGCCGTCCGGGCATACGCATGGCCAAGACCTGCTCATGCTGTAGCAACGCCGAGATGGCGTCCGTGAGCTGAATCTCGCCGCCGCGACCGGGCTTCCCCTCGGCAAGCAGCGCGAAGATGCGCGGCGTCAGCACGTAGCGCCCGACGACAGCCAGGGTCGAAGGCGCCTCTGCGGGTGCGGGTTTTTCGACGATGCCGCGGATAGGCGAGATCTCGCCGCGCGGGCCGTCCGTGCTGACGATACCGTAGCTCTCGGTCTGGTCGCGCGGCACCTCCTCGACGCCGAGCAGCGAGCAGCCCGCGGCCTCGAAGTGCTTGGCCATTTGCGCCGTTGCGGGCGGATCGGCATCGATCAGATCATCCGCAAGCAGCACGGCGAACGGCTCCTCGCCCACCACCGGCTGCGCACACAGCACCGCATGACCAAGGCCGAGGGGCTCAGTCTGACGGATATAGATGCAGCGGCACCCCTGCGGCAGAACGGTCTGCACCGAATCAAGCAGCATCTTCTTGCCCTTGAGCTCGAGTTCGGTTTCCAACTCGTAGGCCTTGTCGAAATGATCCTCGATGGCCCGCTTGTTGCGCCCGGTGATGAAGATCATGTCGGTGATCCCTGCGGCCGCGGCCTCCTCTACTGCGTATTGGATCAGCGGCTTGTCGACGATCGGCAGCATTTCCTTTGGGCTCGCTTTTGTGGCTGGCAGGAAACGGCTGCCGAGGCCGGCCACCGGGAACACCGCTTTTCTGAGCTTTCGCTGCATGGTTCTCAAAGCCTATTCAGGAGGTCGAGAAACCCGTTCTCGTCGAGTACCGCTACGCCGAGCTCGCGGGCCTTGTCGAGCTTGCTGCCCGGCTCGGTTCCGGCGACGACATAGTCCGTCTTTTTCGAAACCGAGCCGGCGACCTTGTGGCCCTTCTGTTCAATCCTCGCACGCGCCTCGTCGCGCGTCATGCCCGACAGCGTGCCGGTCAGAACGAAGGACTTGAGCTCGGCCGGCGCGCGCGCCGGCACGCCCGCCGTTTCCTTCCAGCCCAGCCCGGCATCGCGCAGTGCCTTGATCACCTGGCGGTTGTGCGGCTCGTCGACGAACTGCCGGATCGACCGCGCGACCACCGGCCCGACCTCAGGCACCGCTTCGAGCTCCTCTTCGCTTGCTTTCATCAACCGCTCGAGGCTGCCGAAATGCCGCGCGAGATCTCGCGCCGTGCTCTCGCCCACGTTGCGGATACCAAGCGCGTAGATGAATCGCTCGAGTGTGGTGCGTTTGGATCTTTCGAGTGCCGCAATCACGTTGGCGGCCGACTTCTCCCCCATGCGCTCGAGCGCGGCGAGCGGCGCGAGCTCAAGTCCGAACAGGTCGGCGGGCGTGTGGACGAATTCCTGGTCGACCAACTGCTCCACCAGTCGTTCGCCGAGACCTTCGATATCCATCGCGCGGCGGCTCGCGAAGTGCAGCAGCGCCTGCTTGCGCTGCGCGCCGCAAACCAATCCGCCCGAGCAGCGGGTCGCCGCCTCGGGCGGCGTGCGAACGACTGCCGAACCACACACCGGGCACTGCTTCGGCATCTGATAGGGTTTTGCGACCCTGGGGCGCTTCTCCAAGCGCACCGACACGATTTCCGGTATGACGTCCCCCGCGCGCCGAATCACCACGGTGTCGCCGACCCGCACATCCTTACGCCGCAGTTCATCCTCGTTGTGCAGCGTGGCATTGGTGACCGTGACACCACCGACGAACACCGGCTTGAGCCGCGCCACGGGCGTCAATGCGCCGGTTCGGCCGACCTGAACATCAATGCCCAGTACCTCGGTGGATTGCTCTTCTGCAGGGTACTTGTGCGCCAGCGCGAATCGGGGCGCTCGGGAAACGAATCCCAGCCGCTGTTGCCAGTCGATCCGATTCACCTTGTAGACCACACCGTCGATGTCGTAGGGCAGGCGATCCCGCCTGCGGCCGAGGGATTGGTAATAGTTCAGCAGGTCATCCACCCCTGATACGACGTTTCGCTCGCCACAGACCGGGAACCCGAGCTCTGCAAGCCGGTCCATGATTTCCGATTGCCTGCGCCAACGTGCCTCTCGTGCCACCCCCACGGCGTAGGCAAAAAAGCGCAATGGGCGCCGCGCCGTAATGCGCGAGTCGAGCTGCCGCAGGCTGCCCGCCGCGGCGTTTCGTGGATTGGCGAACTCTTTCTGACCTGCCTCGCGCTGCCGCCGGTTCAACGCCTCGAACTCCTTGCGATAGATCAGGATCTCGCCGCGCACCTCGAGCTCCGCGGTGTCCGCCGCCTTGGGGAGCCGCAACGGGATGCCCCGCACTGTGCGCAAGTTAGGCGTCACGTCCTCGCCGGTGGCCCCGTCGCCCCGGGTCGCGCCTTGCACAAAGCGGCCGTCACGGTAGCTCAGGCTCACCGCCAGGCCATCGAACTTGGGTTCCACCGCGTAGTCCACCGAGGCGCTCTCGAGCGCCTCACGCACCCGGCGGTCGAACGCGCGCACGTCATCCTCGTCGAACGCGTTGTTGAGCGAGAGCATCGGAATCCGATGCGCAACCGGTGCGAACTCGGAGAGCGGCGCCGAGCCGACGCGTTGCGTGGGCGAGTCGGGACTAATTAGGTCCGGATGTTTCGCCTCGAGCTCAGTCAGCTCCTGAAACATCCGGTCGTACTCCGCGTCGCTGATTTCCGGCTGATCGAGCGCGTAGTAAAGATGGTTGTGGCGTTCAATCTCGAGGCGCAACGCCTCGAGGCGTTGGCGCAACGGTTTCGAGTTTGACATCGGCGTGCGCGTCACGCAAACAGGCGCAGCGCAAGCGGACCTCCGGAAACCACGCCACGCGCCTCGAGCGCCTTGCGCACTGTTTCGAGCTGAGCCCCGATTGCGGCCAACGCACGGTCGTCGAGCACAACGCCATTGTCGTCGACCAACGCGCCGCCGAGCGTGGCGGCAAGTTCACGCGAGAATCGCACCATTGCCTCGAACGTCCGGCGCCCGTCCGGCGCACGCGGCACGTCGAGCGTCAGGGTCAGGGCGGCCATCGGCGTCACCTCCGCAGTCGCGGGTTGAGCCTCGTCACGGGCCGCCAGCGAATAGAGCACGCGGCCCTCGTGATCGCGCAGGGCGTACTGTCCGTCGGGCTCGGCCGCCAGGCCCGCGCGTTCGGCGGCCGCGCGCACCCGAGCGCGCGCGAAGGTGCCTCCAGACGGAGCGACCAGATGAAACGCGACCTGGATGTCTGCCTCGACGCAGAACTGATCAAGCTCGCGCGCGACTTCGATGGCCGTTTTCATCTCGGGTGCGGTGACCGCCGCCTTGAGATTCGCCGCCAGGGTTTCAACCTGCGAGCGGAACTCGATCAGCTCGGCCTCGCTGACAGTCCCGGCGCGGCTGACCAGTTGCAGTGCTGCGCGATAACGCTCGAAGCTGCGCGATTCCGCCGGGCCAATGCGTGTCCAGCGCTCGCCGTGCGCGCCGGCGAGCAGCATGCGCTTGGCGAAGCGGTGCTCGAGCGGCGTCCAGAGCTCGAGCATCGCACCGGCACCGACCGGGCGCGGCATGGACAGTTCGATGATGTAGTCTAGCTTCGGGTCCGGAACCACTTCGTCCAATAGGTGCACTTCGCGCTCGGGCGTACGACCCGTGGCATCGAAAGTCGGCTCGCGGCGGACCGCGCCGCCTTCGAGCAGGACATCGGCATGCTGCGAACCGAACGCGCGTTCAGCGCGCCGCCGGGCGACGCGCTCCTGCACCTTGTTGTAAACGAGCACTGCAGCGACTGCCACCGCACCGGAAACCAGCAATGCAAGTTGGAGTTCGGACATCGAAGGCGCGTCGGGCTCCGAGCGGGTCCGCGCCCGTCAGGCGGCCAGCTCCTCGCGCATGCGCATCGCCTCGTCGATATCGACGGCGACGACGCGCGAGACACCGGACTCCGGCATGGTGACGCCGATGAGCTGAGAAGCAAGCTCCATCGTGATCTTGTTGTGACTGATGAACAGGAACTGGGTCTGTGCCGCCATCTTGCGCACCAGATCGCAAAAGCGGCCGGTATTGGTATCGTCGAGCGGTGCGTCGACCTCGTCCAGCAGACAGAACGGTGCCGGATTGAGCTGGAACAGCGCGAACACGAGCGCGATCGCGGTCAGCGCCTTTTCGCCGCCGGAAAGCAGGTGAATCGTGCTGTTGCGCTTGCCGGGCGGCTGCGCCATCACCTGGACTCCGGCGTCGAGGATCTCCTCGCCGGTCATGTTCAACTTGGCCTCGCCGCCGCCGAACAACACCGGGAACAGCGATCCGAAATGACGGTTGACGCTGTCAAAAGTTTCGCGCAAGAGTTCGCGCGTCTCTCGGTCGATTCGCCGGATCGCATCCTCCAGCGTTTTCACCGCCTCCTCCAGGTCGCTCGCCTGGGCGTCGAGATACGTCTTGCGCTCCTGGCTCGACTGTAGTTCCTCGAGCGCGGCGAGGTTTACCGCTCCCAGTTCGTTGATCGCCTGTGTCAGCCGAGTAATCTCGCCCTGTAGTGCAGACGGACGCGGCGCCCCGTCCGACTCCGCCGCGAGCCGCTGTTCGTCCGCGTTCGCCTCCAGCAGCTGCTCGGCGAACTGATCATGATTGATCTGCGCGGCCTGCTCCTTGAGACGCAGCTCGCCGATGCGATCGCGCAAAGGCGTGACGCAGGCCTCGATCTGCAGACGCTCTTCTTCGAGTCCGCGCAGCACGGTTGCCGCCGCTTCGACGGCGTTGCGCGCCTCGCCAAGCGTTTTTTCACACGCCATGCGCGCCTCGACCGACGCATCGAGCGCCTGGCGCACTGCGGGGATCGGATCGTTGGCGAGCTCGCCGGTAAGCTTGGCAATCTCCGCTTCCGCGCGTTCGATCTGCTGATCGATGACGCGCACCGAGTTGTCGATCTCGGCGATCTTCGATGCGCATTCGCGTTCGCCGAATACGGCGTCCTGAGCGTCGCGCTCGGCCTGCTGCACCGTGCGGCGCTGACCCGCCAGGGCCGTCTCAGCGGCGGCATGTTCCGCCTTCACCGCGTCGAGCTTCTCGCGGGACACCCGAATCTGCTCGCCGATGCTGCGCACGGCCGCTTCTCTCTGGGCCAGTCGTTCCTGATCGCGATCGGCATCGCGCGCGATCTCCGACGTCTCGGCGCTGATCTGCGCGCTTCGCTCGCGGTAGCGCTCATGTGCCTGACTGAGCTTGAGCAATTCGATTTGCAGGTCATGGCGCTCGCGCTGGCGCGCCGTGATTTCTTCACGGGCGCCTTCCAGCGCGGCCTGGCGCTCGGCGAGGTTGCGCTCTGCACTCTCCATTTCTTCCCGTGCCCGCTTGTGGCGCGCGTCAAGCTCGCCGCAGCGTTGTTCCAGCGCTTCGATTTCTGCTTGCCGGGCGAGTAGGCCCGCGTCAAGCGGATCGGGCGCATGAAAGCTCACGGTATGGCGAGTGAACTGGTGACCCTCGCGATTCACCAGCACGCTGCCATGAGGCAGCGCGCTGCGCGCTCGAGCGTCCGGCACGCCTTCGACCGCGTAAGCGCCGGCAAGCCAGTCGGCCACTGCGCCTTCCAGCGCCGGATCAGCCGCGTGGATGCGCGACCCGAGCGGCTCGTAACCGGGCAAACGCTGGGCGAGCAAGGCGGCGCCGGGCGCAAACACACTCGCCTTGGCCGGGGGCTGATCGTCGAGCAGCTCATGCAGCGGCGCCCCTTCGGTGAGCTCGAGCGCATGCAGCCGCTCGCGGAGAACCGCCTCGACCGCCGTTTCCCAACCCTGGTCGATACGCAACTTCTGCCAGAGGCGCGGCCGCGCGGCGAGCTGATGCCGTTCCTGCCAGTCATTGAGCGGCGCATTGTCCTCGGCAGCCGCCTGGATCTGCCGCAGTGTCGCGAGCTGCGCCTCGGCTGCGGTGGTCTCTCGCGCCGCCAGCGCATGCGCATCGACCGCGATCGCCAGCTGGTCTTCGAGAGCGGAGCACTCGGCCTGAATAGACTCGAGCGCGCTCTGCGCCGCCAATACCGCCTGCGCGATTCCACCTCCGCGGGATTCGAGCGCGCGAATTGCATCGGCATCGGGCTCGTTGATGGTCTGCAGCTCGGTCTCGAGGCGCGCGCGGCGCTGTTCCAGCGCCTGCAGGGCATGGCTCAGGTTGGAGAGGTTGGCCTGCTCGATCTGCAGCCGGCTCTCCGCCTGCATCAGGTGGCCGCGCACTTCGTTGTGGCGTTCTTGTGTGGCGCGGAACGCTTGCTCGGCTTGCGGCAATCGGGCGCTCTCCTCCGCCAGATGGGACTGCGCCTGCGCCACCCGCTGTTTGGCTTCCGCGGCTCGCGCCGCCCACATGTGAAGCGCTTGAGTCAGCTGTGCCCGCTGCTCGCGCCATGATCCCAGCTGCGCCTGGCGTTCGGTATGCTGCCCCTCCAGCCGCTGCCGCGTCTCCTCGACGTGGCGCAGCTCGGACTCCAGGCGAGCCACTTCGGCATTCGCACCGTAAAGCGCCGCTTGCGCGGCGTTGAGCGCGTCGCCGGTTCTGTAATGCGCGGCCCGCGAGCCTTCGAGCCGGGACTCCGTTTCACGCAGCCGTGCCGTCTCCGCTTCGATTTCGTTGGTCGTTTTGGCGATCTCGGAGCCATGCCGCTCGCGCTCCGCGCCGGCGTCGCGCCGGCGAAGAAACCAGAGCAGATGCTGCTTGAGCTGGAGTTCGGACTGGTGCTCTTTGTAACGCGTCGCGATCTGCGCCTGGGTCTCGAGCTTCTCGACCTGCGCACCCAGTTCGCCGCGGATATCGGACACGCGTGCCAGGTTCTCTCGCGTATCCGACAGCCGGTGCTCGGTTTCGCGGCGCCGCTCCTTATACTTGGAGACACCCGCGGCCTCCTCGAGGAAAATGCGCAGCTCCTCCGGCTTCGCCTCGATGACCCGGGAGATCATTCCCTGCTCGACAATCGCGTAGGCGCGAGGGCCGAGGCCGGTGCCCAGGAACATGTCCGTGATGTCGCGCCTGCGGACATGGATGTTGTTGATGTGGTACGACGACTCGCCGTCCCGCTGCAGCACGCGCTTGACCGAGATCTCGCCGTACTGGGCCCATTGCCCACCGGCGCGACCCAGCGCGTTGTCGAAGATCAGCTCTACGCTGGCGCGCGCCAGCGGCTTGCGGTTGACTGAGCCGTTGAAAATCACGTCTTGCATCGAATCGCCGCGCAACGCCGAGGCGCGGGATTCGCCGAGCACCCAGCGTACCGCGTCGATGACGTTCGACTTGCCGCAACCATTCGGCCCGACGATGCCGACAAGCTGGCCGGGGACGTGGATCGACGTCGGATCGACGAATGATTTGAAGCCGGAGAGCTTGATTTGCGTGAGGCGCACGTCGCGATGTCGATGGTGAAAAACGTTCATCGCGGCGGGCGAGAAACGCCGCGGAAAAAACGGCCGCTATGATAACATCCTGCCGCTTCATTCTCCGCGCCGCAGGCGCGTTTCGCGATGCCTCGTCGTTCCGGCAAGACGCTCCAGACGTTCCCCAATCCGTCGCCCGGGAGCGACTACCGCATCCACATGGAGTTGCCCGAATTCACCTGCCTTTGTCCGATGACCGGGCAGCCGGACTTCGCCACCCTGCTGCTCGACTACGTGCCGGGCCGTACCTGCATCGAGCTGAAATCGCTCAAGCTCTACATCTGGTCCTACCGCAGCGAAGGGGCGTTTCACGAAGCGGTGACCAACCGCATTCTCTCGGACCTTGTGCAGGCGGTTCGGCCGCGTTACATGCGCCTGGAGGCCCGCTTTAACGTGCGCGGCGGAATTTTCACGACGGTCGTTGCCGAGCACCGCATGCGCGGCTGGAAACCACCGCCGCCCGTGGTGCTCGGCGTGCTGCCTGCGGGCGCATCCGGGCGCCGGAACTGACGCCGCGCATGGGCCAGGACCGGAGGATGTCCCCGCCCGCGGGTTAACGGACATGAACCCGCGCCTCGCGACCCTGCAGCCCTATCCGTTCGAGCGCCTGCGTCAGTTGCTCGCCGGCGTGACGCCGAACGCCTCGCTCCGGCCGATCAACCTTTCGATCGGCGAGCCGAAGCATCCGACGCCCGAGCTGGTCCGCACCGCGCTTGCGGGCGCCATGGATGGCCTCGCAGCGTATCCGGCAACGGCAGGCACGCCTGTGCTGCGGGAAGCGATCGCCGGCTGGATCGCGCGACGCTATCGCCTGCCCGCGATCGACCCGGCGACCCAGGTTCTGCCCGTCAATGGGTCGCGCGAAGCGCTGTTCGCGTTTGCGCAGACGGTGATCGACGCCACGCGGCGCGCCAAGGTCGTTTGCCCCAATCCTTTCTATCAGATCTATGAAGGTGCGGCGTTGCTTGCCGGCGCGGCGCCCGTGTACCTCAACACCACCGAGCAAGGCGGCTACCGCGTGGATTTTGGTGCTTTGGGCGAGGCGGCATGGCGCGAGGTTCAGCTGGTTTACGCCTGCTCGCCCGGAAACCCGAGCGGCAGCGTCATGCGTCTCGAGGACTGGCAGCGGCTGTTCGACCTGTCGGACCGCTACGGCTTTGCCATCGCCGCCGACGAGTGCTATTCGGAGCTCTACTACGACGAGGCGCACCCGACGCTGGGCGCACTGCAGGCGGCGCATCAGCTTGGCCGCGACGGCTTTCCCGGCCTGGTAGTGTTCTCCAGCCTTTCAAAGCGCTCCAACGCACCGGGGATGCGTTCCGGCTTCGTCGCCGGTGACGCGACCTTGCTCAAGAGCTTTCTTCTGTACCGCACCTACCATGGCTCGGCGATGAGCCTTGCGGTGCAGGCAGCATCGGTTGCGGCTTGGAACGACGAAGCGCATGTCCGGCTGAATCGTCAGCTCTACGCGAAAAAATACCGTGAAGTATTACCGCTTATCCGGGCACCGCTTTCGACCTATATGCCGGATGGGGGATTTTACCTGTGGGTACGCACGCCGATTGACGACCGCGAGTTCGCTCGCAGGCTGCAGCAAGAATATAATGTGCTCGTGCTTCCGGGAACTTTTCTCGCGCGCGATGCGCACGGCGAGAATCCGGGTAAGAACCATGTGCGTATCGCGCTCGTTGCGGCGTTCGACGAGTGCGTCGAAGCGGCGTCCCGCATCGGGCGCTTTGCGGGCGCACTCTGAGAACGAACTATGGACTCTGCAAGAAAGACGATCGAAGACGCCTGGGAAAACCGCGCCGCGCTGAGTCCCTCGAGCGCACCGAAGGGGCTGCGTGAGGCTGTGGATCTGGCGGTCGCGGGACTCGACAGCGGCAAGCTGCGTGTGGCCGAGAAGGCAGATGGCCGGTGGATCACCCACCAGTGGATCAAGAAGGCGGTTTTGCTGTCGTTCCGTCTAGAAGATAACCGTCTGATGGAAGGCGGCTCAACCAACTACTTCGACAAGGTGCCGGGGAAGTTCGAGTCCTACGACGCTGCCTCATTTGCTGCCGGCGGCTTTCGTGTAGTGCCGCCGGCCATGGCACGCCGTGGGGCGTTTGTCGCGCGCAACGTGGTGCTCATGCCCTCCTTCGTCAATATCGGCGCCTACGTCGACGAGGGCACGATGGTCGACACCTGGGCGACCGTCGGCTCCTGTGCGCAGATCGGAAAGAACGTGCACCTTTCGGGCGGGGTGGGCATCGGCGGCGTGCTGGAGCCGGTTCAGGCCAATCCCGTGATCATCGAGGACAACTGCTTCATCGGCGCACGTTCCGAAGTTGTCGAGGGCGTGATCGTTGAGGAGAACAGCGTCATTTCGATGGGCGTGTTTCTGGGCCAGAGCACCCGCATCTTGGACCGCGAGAGCGGCGAGATCCTCTACGGACGAGTGCCCGCGGGCTCGGTGGTGGTTTCGGGCAGCCTTCCGTCCAAGGATGGCCGCTACAGCTTGTATTGCGCCGTGATCGTCAAGCGCGTGGATGCGAAAACCCGCGCCAAGACCAGTCTGAATGAGCTGCTTCGAGGGGATTAAACTAGTCGGCAAGTCGATGCACCGGAGGCACTGATGGCGGCGATGAAGCGTTTGTTCCAGTTGATGTCCGACAAGAAGGCTTCGGACATCTTCCTGACGGTCAGCGCACCGATCAACATCAAGATCAACGGCGTCGCCATGCCGATCAATCAGACCTTGATGACCGCCGACGCAGTGAAGCAGCTGCTCTACGAGGTGCTGAACGAGCGTCAGATCCAGGTCTTCGAGCAGGAGCTCGACCTCAATACGGCGGTCAACATCGAGGGCGTAGGGACATTCCGCATCAGTGCTTTCCGCCAGAAGGGGGCGCCGGCGGTGGTGGTGCGCTACATCCCTGGCCTGATTCCGCACATCGACACGCTCGGGTTGCCGGAGGTGCTCAAGGAAGTCGTGATGCAGAAGCGCGGCCTGCTGCTGATGGTCGGCGCCACCGGCTCTGGCAAGTCGACCTCGCTTGCCTCGATGCTCGACTATCGCAACAGCCTGCAGTCGGGCCATATCCTCACGCTGGAGGACCCGATCGAATTCGTGTTCCAGAACAAGAAGTCGCTCGTCAACCAGCGCGAAGTCGGCACCGATACCAAGGCGTTCCAGATCGCGTTGAAGAACGCCCTGCGCCAGGCGCCGGATTGCATTCTGATCGGCGAGATTCGCGACAAGGAAACGATGGCGATGGCCCTGGCCTACGCGCAGTCGGGACATCTTTGCCTGGCGACATTGCATGCCAACAACAGCTATCACGCGATGAACCGGATCATCAATTTCTATCCGCTCGAGAATCGGCCGAGCCTGCTGCTCGACCTCGCCGCGACATTGCGTGCGGTGATTTCACAGCGCTTGGTGCGCACCAGGGCGGGTACGCGCACGCCTGCGGTCGAAGTGTTGCTCAACACGCGGCACATCTCCGAGCTGATCGAGAAGGGGGAGATCGGCGACATCAGGGAGGCACTCGAAAAGAGCATGTCACCGGGGTCACAAACCTTCGAGCAGGCGTTGTTCAGTCTGTTCATGGAGCGACGCATCACGCAGGACGAGGCCCTGGCGAATGCAGACTCGGCGACCAACATGCTGTGGCTGATCAATCAGGCCACCGCCGGCGAGCTCACGACCGGGCAGCATGCGCCCTCCTCCGACGGAAGTGGCGACGGCGCCGGTGAGGCCAAGAACGACGGCGGCCGGCTGTCCAGGAACGGCGACCCCGACGCGACGTTCGGTAGCATCAAGATCGACACCACGACCTGAACCTCGATCCGCGGCAGCCTGAGATCCGCGGAAATGCGTCCACTCGATTGCCGAGCGCTCTCCAACTAGTTCAGGATCTGATCGCGCGCCGCTCGGTGACGCCGGAGGACGGTGGCTGCCAGGCGCTGCTGGCGCAGCGTCTTGCCGCGGCGGGGTTCGAATGCGAGTCGATGCGCTTCGGCGAAGTCGAGAACCTGTGGGCGCGACGCGGCCAGGCCCGGCCGTTGCTCTGCTTTGCCGGCCACACTGACGTCGTGCCGCCCGGCCCGCTCGAGCAATGGCATTCCGATCCATTCGTTCCGACCATCCGCGATGGTGCGCTATACGGGCGAGGCGCGGCGGACATGAAGTCCTCGATCGCCTCGTTCGTCGTCGCCGCCGAAGCGTTCGTGCGTGAGCGCTCGAGCCATAGTGGCTCGATCGCGCTGCTTCTGACCTCCGACGAGGAAGGGCCCTCCGTCGACGGCACGGTGCGAGTGGTCGAGCGATTGAAGGAGCGCGGGGTAGCGATCGATTATTGCATCGTGGGCGAACCGTCGTCGGTCGATGCACTCGGCGACATGATCAAAAACGGTCGGCGTGGCTCGCTTTCAGGTCGCCTGAGGGTACGGGGCGTGCAGGGACACGTCGCCTACCCTCACCTGGCGCGCAATCCGATTCATCTGCTTGCGCCGGCATTGGCCGAGCTTGCGGAAATCGAATGGGACAAGGGCAACGAGCACTTCCCGCCCACGACCTGGCAGGTTTCCAACGTCCGCGCCGGCACAGGGGCCAACAACGTTATCCCGGGCTCGATCGAGCTGGACTTCAACTTCCGCTTTTCAACCGCGAGCACCGACGATTCGCTGAAGGAGCGACTCGAGACCCTGTTGCGTAAGCACGGTCTCGAATACACGATCGCCTGGACACTCTCGGGCCATCCCTTTCTGACGCGGCGCGGCGAGCTGGTGGATGCGGTGTCGCGGGCGATTCGCACCCAGACCGGCCTCACGCCCAAGCTCTCGACGACCGGTGGCACCTCGGATGGACGCTTCATCGCCGAGATTTGCCCGCAAATCGTTGAGCTGGGACCGGTCAACGCCAGCATCCACAAGCTTGACGAGCACATCGAGCTGTCGGCGCTGGAGCGCTTGCCGGCGATCTACCTCGACACGCTTCGGGCGCTGCTTCCCTAGTCGCTTCATGATGCCGAATACACCCGCTACGGTGGGCGAGCTTTTCCACTATGCGGCGCGCCGCTTTCAGCGTGCCGGTTTGCACTTCGGGCATGGCACGCACAACGCCCGCGACGAAGCCGCCTACCTGGTGTTGCACGCGCTTGGCCTGCCGCTCGATTCGCTCGCTCTGCACATCCGTCGTCCGGTCAGCGCTGCAGAAGGGCGGCGCCTGCGGGCGCTCGTCGAGCGGCGCGTGCGCGAACGGCTTCCGGCCGCATATCTGACGCGCGAGGCGTGGCTCGGACATTTCAGCTTCTATGTCGACCGGCGCACGATTGTGCCGCGCTCGTTTATCGCCGAGCTGATGCGCGAGGGGCTCGGATCCTGGCTGCCCGCGCGCATGCGGCGCGTGCTCGATCTGTGCACGGGATCGGGCTGCCTGGCGGTGCTCGCGGCGCATGCGTATCGAAGTGCGCGCGTAGACGCCTCGGATGTTTCGGCGGCCGCGCTAGCGGTGGCGCGCCGCAATGTCGAGCGCTACGCCCTGCAGCAGCGCGTCCGGCTCGTGCGCTCGAACCTCTTTGCGGCCCTGTCCGGCCAACGCTACGACCTGATTCTGTGCAACCCACCCTACGTCAAGGACGCGACGATGCGCAAGCTGCCTCGCGAATACCATCATGAACCGCACCGCGCGCTTGCGGGTGGCCGCGATGGCCTCGATTTCGTGCGCCGGATGTTGGCGGAAGCGGGCGCCCATCTCGAGCCGCAAGGGGTACTGGTGTGCGAGATCGGGCATAATCGCCGCGCGCTGGAGCGCGCCTATCCCCGCACGCCGTTCAACTGGCTCGAAACCAGCGCCGGACCCGATCACGTGTTTCTGCTCGAGCGCGGGCAACTGCCCCTTACCAGCAGCGCTTTCCCCGGCGCAGCGTCTGCCAGGTCCCCGGCAGAGAAGAAAGCAATGCCCGCTCGCGCGCGGCGAGCCAGCCCTGCGCGAAGACAGCGGCGGAAGCACCGGGACCCGTCTCGAACGGTGCGAGCAAACGACGCGCGACCGCGAAATCGTTGAGTTCGCCGAGCAGATCCTGCAGCGCTTCCAGGCGCTGAAGGTAGCGTCGCACGGATCTCCGGGCCAAGCAGGGTGCAAAGAACTCGCACGCGTAACGTAAACGCCTGATCCGCACGCGCAGCGCATGTCGCGCGGTTGCATCGCTCCAGTCAATGCGTTTGCCTGCCCGCACGGCTTTCTGCTCGAGTCGTTCGAGTACACGCGGTGCGAACGCCGACAATGACCTGTCTGCGACCGACCCTCGAGCGCCGGTGCCACGCCACGGTTTGCGTTCCATCCATGCCATAGCGTGCAGGACGAGAAGCTGAAACGCCGCCGAGGCCACGCAGGCGCGCGCCGCGCGCCGTGCACGCCCACGACGCGCTGCCACGATGCGCGCGAGAGGTGCAAAGGAGGGTCCGGCTTCGACGGCATCCCGGGCGGCACGATCCAGTGTTTCAGCCAGGACATCCCAATCC
>JBFKUL010000036.1:0-16239 GCA_041635755.1 Burkholderiales bacterium
CCGGGTGCTTGCGTAGCAGCCAGAACGTCAGCGCGAGCCCGATGATCGCGAGGTACGGCCCCTCGGAGCTCAGGATTTCGTTGCTCATGAGCGTCTAGCGATCGGGATCGGGTCGGCGGAAGCGTGGGACACGGCTCAGAACTTCATTTTGCCCACGAGAATGTCGCGCCACATCACCCAGTCGCCCATGAAGCTGTAGAACGGATAGGTGAAGGTGGCGGGGCGGTTTTTCTCGAAGAAGGCGTGGCCGATCCAGGCGAAGGCGTAACCGCATACCAGACCCGCAAGCAGATACCACGGATTGAGCGTGACGACGGCGCTCAGGAGCAGACCGAGACCGATTGTCGTGCCGACGAAATGCAGGCGACGGCAGGTGCGATTGGCGTGCTCCGAGAGGTAGTACGGATAAAAGTCGGCAAACGTGGCGAAGCGCTTGGTTTCCGTGCCCATGTGGTTCTCCCCGCGCCGATGGTCCTGCTGCATAGCTCGCACATTGTATCGACGCGCGCCCCCCTTCGCTGATCGCCCGACGTTCATCCGTGAACCAGTGCCTGCAGGCAGAGCAGGGCGGCGGCGCCTCAAATACGCGCTCCCGCCAACGGCGACGCATCGACTTGGACAACGGGGGGCCCGAACCTCCTGCTCTGATTCACTACATGTTCGGGTAGTTGGGTCCGCCGCCGCCTTCCGGCGTCACCCAGACGATGTTCTGCTTCGGATCCTTGATATCGCAAGTCTTGCAGTGCACGCAGTTCTGCGCGTTGATCTGCAGGCGTGGATTCGAGCCGTCGTCGTCGCGCACGATCTCGTATACGCCTGCCGGGCAGTAGCGCTGCTCCGGTGCGTCGTACAGCTCGAGGTTGACCTTTACCGGGACGCCCGCATCGTTGAGCGTGAGGTGCACCGGCTGGTCCTCGCCGTGATTGGTGTTCGAGATGAACACCGACGAAAGCTTGTCGAAGCTGATCACGCCGTCGGGCTTCGGGTACGCGATCGGCTGCACTTCGGTCTTCTTCTTCAGCGTCTCGTGGTCGGCGTGATCGTGATGCAGTGTCCAGGGCGCCTTGCCGCGGAACAGCACCTGGTCGATGCCCACCATCAACGTACCGGTGAGCAGGCCCTTCGACATCCACGGCTTGAAATTGCGCGCCTTGTGCAACTCGTCGTAGAGCCAGCTCGCGCGGAACGCTTCCGGATATGCGGAGAGCTCGTCGCGGGCGCGCTCGGCACCGAGCGCGTCGAACGCCGCCTGCGCAGCCATCATCCCGGACTTGATGGCACCGTGACTGCCCTTGATGCGCGATGCGTTCAGGAATCCGGCGTTGTCGCCAAGCAGGCAGCCACCCGGGAACACCAGTCTGGGCAGCGACTGCAGGCCGCCCGCGGCGATGGCGCGCGCACCGTAGGCGATGCGCTTGCCGCCCTCGAAAAAGCCCCGGATCGCGGGATGGGTCTTGTAGCGCTGAAATTCCTCGAACGGGTTCAGATAAGGATTGGCGTAGCCGAGTCCGACCACGAATCCGACCGCCGCCAGGTTGTCCTCGAGGTGGTAGAGAAACGAGCCGCCATAGGTGTCGGCATCGAGCGGCCAGCCCGCGGTGTGGACCACCAAGCCGAGCTGATGCCGGTCGGGCTTGATTTCCCAGAGCTCTTTCAGGCCAATGCCGTAGACCTGCGGATCGGCGCCAATGCGCAGTCCGAACTTCTGCTCAAGCTGCCGGCCCAGGTGTCCGCGACACCCTTCGGCGAAGAACGTGTACTTGGCGTGCAGCTCGATGCCCGGCTGGAAAGCGTCGGTTTTTTCGCCTTTGCGGTTAACGCCCATGTCGCCGGTGGCGACGCCCTTCACGCATCCCTTGTCGTCGTACAGAACCTCGGCAGCCGCAAAACCGGGAAAGAGCTCGACGCCGAGCGCTTCGGCCTGCTGACCAAGCCAACGGCACACGTTGCCCAGGCTGACGACGTAGTTGCCGTGGTTCTTGAAGCACGCCGGCAGCATCCAGTTGGGCGTGCGAAACGAGCCGCTCTCCGAGAGAAACAGGAAGCGGTCCTCGCTCACCGGCGCCTTGAGCGGCGCCCCCTTGTCCTTCCAGTCGGGGAACAGCTCTTCGAGACCGCGAGGGTCCATCACCGCGCCGGAAAGGATATGCGCGCCGATCTCGGAGCCCTTCTCGAGCACGCAGACCGAGACCTCGCGCGCCTTTTCAGCGGCGAGCTGCTTCAGCCGGATCGCTGCGGCGAGGCCCGCGGGGCCACCGCCGACGACCACGACGTCGTACTCCATCGATTCGCGCGTCATGCCGGGGATTATAGAATGCGGTTTTCCCGAAAGAGTACCGCAGGAATGGATCCGGCCCACAGGCTCGCGCACGTCGAGCGCATTCCCATCCGCTGGGGCGACATGGACGCCATGGGGCATGTCAACAACACGATTTACTTTCGCTATATGGAGCAGACGCGCATCAGCTGGTTCGACGCGCTCGTGCCCGAGGACGAGGCGTGGAGCTCGACCGGCATCGTGATCGTCAACGCTTCCTGCCATTACCGCCTGCCGATGGTTTACCCCGGCACGGTGGAAGTGAAGCTCTATGTCGGCCCGCCCGGCGGCTCGAGCGTGCCGACCTTTTATGAGCTTCGCGTGGGGGCCGACCCGGCGCTCTACGCCACGGGCGAAGCGATGGTGGTGTTCATCGACATGAAGCGCCAGAAGCCGGTACGCATTCCGGAGCTGATCCGCGCGCGCCTGTGCGGCGCAAAGGCGGGCGCATGAGCGCCAAGCCGATGTGGGCGCCGTCGCCCGAGCGCATCGCGCAATCGCGGCTGGCGGCATTCATCCGGCAGGCCGAATCGCGCAGCGGGCGCAAGCTCGCCGATTTCGACGCACTGCATGCGTGGTCGGTCGAGCGCAGCGAAGAATTCTGGAGCCTGGTGTGGGAATTCTGCGACGTGCGCGGCGCGCCGAGCGGGCCGATCCTGGAAAACGGCGACAAGATGCCAGGCGCGCAGTGGTTTCCGCAGGCGCGGCTGAACTTCGCGGAGAACCTGCTGCGCAACCGCGGCGAAAGCGACGCGATCGTGTTCTGGGGCGAGGATCGCGTCAAGCGGCGGATCTCGCATCACGAGCTCTACACGCTCGTCTCGCGGCTGGCGCAGGCGCTGCATGCGGCGGGCGTGCGCAAAGGCGATCGCGTTGCGGGATACTTGCCCAACCTGCCCGAGGCGGTGGCGGCGATGCTTGCCACCGCGAGCCTCGGCGCGATCTGGTCCTCGTGCTCGCCGGATTTTGGCGTTCAGGGCGTGCTCGACCGCTTCGGCCAGATCGAGCCCAAGGTGTTGTTCTGCGCCGACGGCTACCTCTACGGCGGCAAGCGCTTCGAGCTGATCGACAAGGTCGAGGAGATCCTGGTCGAGCTGAAAAGCGTCGAGCGTTGCGTAATGCTGTCCTACGCGGGCGGCGAGATCGATGTCTCGGCGATCGGCAACGGCGTGTCGCTCGACGACTTCATCGCGCCCTTCGAGCCCTACGAGATCGCCTTCGAGGCGGTCGAATTCAACCATCCGCTGTACATCCTGTTTTCGTCGGGCACCACCGGAGTGCCCAAATGCATCGTGCATGGCACCGGCGGCACCCTGCTGCAGCACCTGAAGGAGCACCAGCTGCACACGGACGTGCGTCCGGGCGACCGCCTGTTCTACTTCACCACGCTGGGCTGGATGATGTGGAACTGGCTCGTGTCGGGTCTCGCCTCGGGCGCCACGCTGCTGCTCTACGACGGTTCGCCCTTCGTCGGGCGCGGGCGCATCCTGTTCGATTTTGCCGAGGCCGAGGGCATGACGCACTTCGGCACCTCGGCGAAATTCATCGACGCGATCGCCAAGGTTGCGCTCAAACCGGCCAAGACGCACAAGCTCGAGCGCCTGCGCGCGATGATGTCGACCGGCTCGCCGCTGGTGCCCGAGGGCTTCGACTACGTGTACCGGGACATCAAAGCCGACCTGTGCCTGTCGTCGATCTCGGGCGGCACCGACATCGTGAGCTGTTTCGTGCTGGGCTGCCCGATCCTGCCGGTGTGGCGCGGCGAGATCCAGTGCAAGGGCCTGGGGCTCGCGGTGGACGTGTTCGACGACGAGGGCCGGCCGTTGCGCGGCGACAAGGGCGAGCTGGTCTGCACGCAGCCGTTCCCCTCGATGCCGGTCGCGTTCTGGAACGACCCCGACGGCGCGAAGTACCGTGCCGCGTACTTCGACCGCTTCCCCAACATCTGGTGTCACGGGGATTACTGTGAGATTACCGCGCACGGCGGCATGATCATCTACGGCCGCTCGGACGCCGTCCTCAACCCGGGAGGCGTGCGCATCGGCACCGCCGAGATCTACCGGCAGGTCGAGAAGCTGGAGGAAGTGCTCGAATCGATCGTCATCGGCCAGGACTGGAAGGGCGATGTGCGCGTGGTGCTGTTCGTCAAGCTGAAAGAGGGACTGAAGCTCGACGAGGCGCTGGTCACGAAGATCAGGCAGCAGGTGCGCGCCAATACCACGCCGCGGCACGTACCCGCCAAGGTGCTTCAAGTCGAGGACATCCCGCGCACCAAGAGCGGCAAGATCGTCGAGCTCGCGGTGCGCAACGTGGTGCACGGGCGGCCGGTGCGCAACCTCGAGGCGCTCGCCAACCCCGAGGCGCTCGAGCTGTTCCGCGATCGCGCGCAGCTGGCGAGCGACTAAACGACGGGAGCGCGCGCGTTTCCGTGAGCCATCGCTACTCGCGCGATCCCCAGGTCGAGCGCTCACTCGACTACTCGGTGCGAGACGGCGTTGCGTGGTCGCTAATGTTCGGTGCCGGGGAGTCCTATCTCCAGGCGTTCGCGGTCTTCCTGAAGGCGAGCACCGCGCAGATCACGCTGCTCAGCGCGCTGCCCTCGCTGCTCGGCTCGGTCGCGCAGCTCGCCTCGGCGTGGTTCGCCGGGTACGCCGTGCGACGCAAGACCCTGATCTTCGCGGGCGTGCTGCTGCAGATGGCAGCGTGGTTGCCGATCATCGCGCTCACGCTCCTCCCGGTCGAAACATCGGTCACGCTGCTCATCGCCGCGGTCGTGCTCTATTACATCGGCGGACAGTTCGCCGCGCCCCCCTGGAGCAGCCTGATCAGCGATCTCGTTCCGGAGCGCCGGCGCGGGCGCTTCTTCGGCCGGCGCACCCAGCTCATGAGCATCATGACTTTCGCGAGCCTGAGCGCGGCCGGCCTCGCGCTGGAGTACTTCGAGCAGCGGGCCTTGGCACATTGGGGTTTCGCGGCGATCTTTACGGTTGCGCTCACGGCGCGGCTTTACTCGCTCTCGCAGTTGATGCGCATGCACGAGCCGCTCGTACGCCTCGCGCCGTTCACCCTGCCGCGGCTGGGCGGGCTGCTCGAGCGGATGCGCGGATCGGATTTCACCCGTTTTGCGCTCTTTGTCGGCTTCATGAACCTGGCAGTCGCGATCGCCTCGCCGTTCTTCACGCTTTACATGCTGCGCGATCTCAAGTTCTCGTATCTCGAATTTACCGCTGCCAGCGCCTTCTATGTGCTGATGCAGTTCGCGGCGCTCAAGCTTTGGGGCCGGCTCTCCGACGTGTTCGGCAACCTGCGTGTTGTGCAGATCACGAGCGTCGTGTTCCCGTTCCTGCCGGTGTTGTGGGTCCTGTTCCCGCATTTCTGGGCAATCCTGGTCATCCAGCTGATTGGCGGCATCGCCTGGGCGGGGTTCGGCCTGGCGGCGGGAAACTTTCTCTACGACGTCGTGCCGCCGGAGAAGCGCGCCGCCTACAGCGCGGTGCACCAGACGATCTCGAACACGGCGGTCTTCGGCGGTGCGCTGATTGGCGGCCTGCTTGCCACGCATGCCCCGCGCGAGCTTCAGCTTGGCGGCTATACGCTTGTCTTCACCAGCGGCTTGTGGCTTGCGCTATGCGCCTCGAGCCTCGTGCGTGCCGTCGTAATCGCGGTGTTCCTGCCGCGGCTGCGCGAGACGCGCCTGGTGCGGCCGATCTCTCGCACGGCGCTCGCCATCCGCGTCATTCGCGCGAATGTCCTGGCCGAATGGCTGTTCGAACTGTTGCCAAGCCGCAAGCGTCCGCCGAAGGATTCCCGCCCGCCCCCGGAGTGATCCGTCTCTGGCGCAGCCGGCAGCCTGCCCGTGCGCTGCAACCGATGCCGTGCGCTGCCTGCCGCGCTCCGAGGAAAGCCCCGCCTCAGGTCGGCCGCGCGCGGTTGCGCGCGAGCATGGCCTGCGTATTCGGGACGTGGAGCAGGTGCGCAATCTTGCGCACGTAATGGTCCTCGTACGGATTGAGCCGGCCGTCGGCGAAGGTGACGCGCCACAGGTGCTCGACCAGGCCGATGCGGTCCTCGAGCGGGAACTCGCGCTTGATGACCGTCAGCGGCGCGTAGAAGCTCGTGAGCTGCTGCGCCTTCTCGCGACCCTCCGCGAGCAGCGCGGCACTCGCCGCGTGATCGAGGCCGAAGATTTCGGCGAGCGCCCGTTCCGCGGCGACGGTCTCGTCGTCGCCGTGGTCATAATCCGCGCGCCGCGCCTCGTGCAGCAGCACGGCCACGGCGAGCTCCAGCGGCCGGCGCTCGCGGCCCGGCACGCTACGAGGGGCTGCGGCGGCGTTGAATGCGCGCTTGATCGCTTTCAGCATGACGCGCGTTAGTATCGCACCGCTGAGACTTCTCGCCGACGCACCCGCTCATGAAAGGTGATGGCCGTGGCCGCTCAACACACTAAAGGTTTTACCGAAGCATTGCTGGCGGATGGTCCGGCAGGCGATCGTTCCGAAGCGATGCAGCTCTACGGATGGCTCATCGGCGACTGGAAGCTGAAGGCCGTATACCATGGCGAGGACGGCCAACGGCTTGAGTCGACCGGCGAGGCGCACTTCACGTGGGCGCTCGGCGGTCGTGCGATTCAGGACGTCTGGATGGTGCCATCACGCGATACACCGCCCAGCGATCCGCCGTTTTCGGCGGCGTTTCACGGCACCACGCTGCGCGTCTACGACCCCAAGCAGGATGCCTGGCACGTCGTCTGGACCGATCCGGTCAAGCAGATGTACCGGCACATGATCGCGAGGCGAGAGGGGCGCGATATCGTGCAGCATGAGACCGACGAGCAGGGGATCAGACATCGCTGGTCGTTCACCGATATCAAGCCGGACTCCTTTCGCTGGACGGCGGAGAGGTCCTCGGGTGCCGGTGAGCACTGGCATCTTGAGGTGGAGTTCTTCGTGCGGCGGGCTTAGATAGCGGCAGCCGGCGCCTCGGCAGGATCATGGCCGAGGTGCGCATCGACCTGCCGCATGCCTGCCATTACCGGATGAAGACCGCCCCGGAGTTCTCCGGCTGCAAGGCCGAATTGACCGAGCAGATTCGCGACGCATCGATCAAGGCGACGCAGATGGCGCATTGAGCGCCGCGCACGGCGTTTGGTTTGAGCGCCCCTGCAATTGCGTGTAGACTTCGGAATCTCCGCGCCACTTGGGTCAATGACCAAGTACGATTTCGTCACCGGCGGCGTCGTTTCCTCCCTTGGGAAGGGTATCGCCGCCGCTTCCCTCGCCGCGATCCTCGAATCGCGCGGCATCCGAGTCACCAATATCAAGCTGGATCCGTACATCAACGTCGATCCGGGCACCATGTCGCCGTTTCAGCACGGCGAGGTGTTCGTGACCGAGGATGGCGCGGAGACCGACCTCGATCTGGGCCACTACGAGCGCTTCCAGAGCTCGAAGATGCGCCGCTCGAACAACTTCACCACCGGCCAGATCTACGAGTCGGTGATCAAGAAGGAGCGCCGCGGCGACTACCTCGGTGGCACGGTGCAGGTCATTCCGCATATCACCGACGAGATCAAGCTGTTCGTGAAGAAAGGCGCGGGCGAGGCCGACGTCGCGATCGTCGAGATCGGCGGCACGGTGGGCGACATCGAGTCGCTGCCCTTTCTCGAGGCGATCCGGCAGATGGGGCTCGAGCTCGGCCGCAACAACGTCTGCTACATTCATCTGACGCTCGTGCCCTACATCGCGAGCGCCGGCGAGATCAAGACCAAGCCGACGCAGCACTCCGTGAAGGAGCTGCGCGAGATCGGCATCCAGGCCGACGTGGTGCTGTGCCGCACCGACCGGCCGTTGCCGGAGGACGAGAAGCGCAAGATCGCGCTGTTCTGCAACATCCAGAAGGAAGCGGTGATCTCGGCCTGGGACGTGGACTCGATCTACAAGATCCCGATGATGCTGCACGAGCAGATGCTCGACGAGATCGTCTGCCACAAGCTCGCCATTCTGGCGCGCGCTGCGGACCTGTCGAGCTGGCGCAAGCTGGTCGATGCGCAGGAGCATCCCGAGCACGAGGTCAACATTGCCTTCGTCGGCAAGTACATCGACTTGCAGGATTCCTATAAGTCGCTGAACGAGGCCCTGATCCACGCCGGCATCCATACGCGCAGCCGCGTCAAGATCCACTATGTCGATTCCGAGGACGTCGAGCGCAACGGCACCGCGGCGCTCGAGTCGATGGATGCGATTCTGGTGCCCGGCGGCTTTGGCAAGCGCGGCGTCGAGGGGAAGATCAGCGCCATCCGCTACGCGCGCGAGGCCGGCGTGCCGTACCTCGGCATCTGCCTCGGCATGCAGCTCGCGATCATCGAGTTCGCGCGCCACGCAGCGGGGCTTGAAGGCGCGCACTCGACCGAGTTCGATGGTGCGACGCCGCACCCGGTGATCGGCCTGATCACCGAGTTCATCGATCGTGAAGGACAGATCCAGAAGCGCGACGAGCGCTCGGAACTGGGCGGCACGATGCGTCTGGGGGGACAGAAGTGCCTGCTCGACGGCGGCAGCCTGGTGCGCGAGGTATACGGCGCCGATGCGATCGTCGAGCGCCACCGCCACCGCTACGAGGTGAACAACGTCTACGTGGCCAAGCTGGAGGCGGCGGGACTGCGCTTCGCCGGGCGCTCGCCGGACCACCAGCTGGTCGAGATGGTCGAGCTGCCAGGGCATCCCTGGTTTGTCGGCTGCCAGTTCCACCCCGAGTTCACGTCCACGCCGCGCGTCGGGCACCCGTTGTTCAAGGCCTTTGTCGCCGCGGCGCTGCGCAACCGGGGCCGGGCCAAACGCGCCTCGCCGGGCGGAACCCTGTCGGTGCTCGCGGCTTGACGCCGCGCGGCGCCGCGGTCCAGACGATGAAACTGTGCGGCTTCGAGGCGGGGCTGGAGCGCCCGTTCTTTCTCATCGCCGGACCATGCGTGGTGGAGTCGCTCGAGTTGCAGCTCGAGACCGCCGGCCGGCTGAAGGAGATGTGCGGCCGGCTCGGCATCCCGCTGATCTTCAAGTCCTCGTACGACAAGGCCAACCGCAGCTCCGGCAAGTCCTTTCGCGGCCTGGGCATGGACAAGGGCCTGCAGATCCTGAGCGAAGTGCGGCGCCAGCTGCACGTTCCAGTGCTCACCGACGTGCACGCGATTGACGAGATCAAGGCGGCGGCGGCGGCGGTGGACGTCCTGCAGACGCCGGCATTCCTTTGCCGCCAGACCGACTTCATCCGCGCGGCGGCCTCGGCCGGCAAGCCGGTCAACATCAAGAAGGGCCAGTTCCTGTCGCCGCAGGAGATGAAGAATGTGGTCGACAAGGCGAAGGAAGCGGCACGCGAATCGGGCGCCAAGCACGAGAACATTCTGGTGTGCGAGCGCGGCTTTTCCTTCGGCTACGGCAATCTGATCTCGGACATGCGCTCGCTCGCGATCATGCGCGAAACCGGTTGCCCGGTGGTGTTCGACGCCACGCACTCGGTGCAGCTGCCCGGCGGGCAGGGGACGGCCTCCGGCGGGCAGCGCGAGTTCGTGCCGGTGCTGGCGCGCGCCGCCGTGGCGAGCGGCATTGCCGGCGTATTCATGGAAACGCATCCGAGCCCCGAGAAGGCGCTCTCCGACGGGCCGAATGCCTGGCCGCTCAACCTCATGCAGCCGCTGCTGGAAACGCTGGTTGAAATCGACCGGGCGGTCAAGCAGCAGGGCTTTGCCGAGAACCTGGTCAAACACTAATCTCACCGCAAGAATCGAGAACCCAAGATGAGCTCAATCGTAGATGTCGTCGCCCGCGAGATCCTCGACTCGCGCGGCAATCCCACCGTCGAGGCCGACGTGCTGCTCGAATCCGGCGTCATGGGCCGCGCGGCGGTGCCCTCGGGCGCCTCGACCGGAAGCCGCGAGGCGATCGAGTTGCGCGACGGCGATAAGCAGCGCTACGGCGGCAAGGGCGTGCTCAAGGCCGTCGAGCACATCAACACCGAGATTTCGGAGGCGATCGTCGGCCTCGACGCCTCGGAGCAGACGTTCATCGACAGCACGCTGGTCGATCTTGACGGCACCGAGAACAAGTCGCGCCTCGGGGCAAACGCATTGCTTGCCGTTTCGATGTCGGTGGCCAAGGCCGCCGCCGAGGAGTCGGGCCTGCCGCTGTATCGCTACTTCGGCGGCTCGGGTCCGATGCAGATGCCGGTGCCGATGATGAACGTGATCAACGGCGGCGCGCACGCGAACAACAGCCTCGATATGCAGGAAATCATGATTGTCCCGGTCGGCGCACAATCCTTCCGCGAGGCGCTGCGCTGCGGCGCGGAGGTGTTTCAGGCGCTCAAGAAGCTGATCGACGCAAAAAAGATGTCGACCGCGGTCGGTGACGAGGGCGGCTTCGCGCCCGACCTGCCGACCCATGCCGCGGCGATCGAGCTGATCCTCGAGGCGATCGACAGGGCGGGCTATACCGCGGGACAGGACGTGATGCTGGCGCTCGATTGCGCAAGCACAGAGTTCCACAAGAACGGGCGCTACGCGCTCGCCTCGGAGCGCCTGTCGCTCAGCGCGCCGGAATTCTGCGATTACCTCGCAAACCTCGCCGATCGCTACCCGATCGTATCGATCGAGGACGGCATGGCCGAGAGCGACTGGGAAGGCTGGAAGCTGCTCACCGGGCGTCTGGGGCGCAAGCTGCAGCTGGTGGGCGACGACCTGTTCGTCACCAGCACGCGGCTGCTGCGCGAGGGCATCCAGCAGGGCGTGGCGAACGCCATCCTGATCAAGGTCAACCAGATCGGCACGCTGAGCGAGACCTTCGCCGCGATCGAGCTCGCGAAACGCTCGGCCTACGCTTCGGTCATCTCGCACCGATCCGGCGAAACCGAGGACACCACCATCGCGGATATCGCGGTCGGCACCAACGCGCTGCAGATCAAGACCGGCTCGCTGTCGCGCTCGGACCGGGTGGCGAAATACAACCAGCTGCTGCGCATAGAAGAAGATCTCGGCGACTCGGTGGGCTATCCGGGCCGCGAGGCCTTCTTCCAGCTGCGTTGAGGGCCGCGCCCGGGCGGGAGCGCGCATGAGAGTCCTCGCCGGGATCCTGCTGGCATTGATCGTGCTGCTGCAGTATCCGCTGTGGCTCGGCAAGGGCGGCTGGCTGCGCGTAGCCGAAGTCGATCGGCAGCTGGGCTCGCAGCGCGCCAAGAACCGCGAGCTCGAGCTGCGCAACGGCGCGCTCGCGGCCGAGGTGCGCGACCTCAAGCAGGGTGTCGAGGCGATCGAGGAGCGCGCGCGCTACGAGCTGGGCATGGTGCGCCAGGACGAGGTATTCTTTCAGATCGTGGATCGCCCGGCGGGAAGGACCGAGGCAGGCGCAGGGTCCCGCTAGCGCTGGAGAATCGGGGATTGACCCTCGGTCCTCGAGAACGAGGTCCGTCCCCCGGCATCGAGGAGGCCACATGAACTTGAACGCGACCCAGCTCGAGCAGTTCGAGCGCGAGGGCTACCTGTTCTTTCCCGGGCTGTTCTCGCGCCCGGAAATCAAGGTCCTGACCGACGAGGTGCCGGCGCTCTATGCGCAGCGCCGCCCGGAGAACGTGCGCGAGAAGACCGGCGACGTGGTGCGCACGAATTTCGCCGCGCACCTGTACAGCGCGCCGTTTGCCAGGCTGGCGCGACATCCCCGGATGGTGCGGCCGGTCGAGCAGGTGTTTGGCGAGAAGCTCTACATGCACCAGTTCAAGATCAACGGCAAGATGGCCTTCGACGGCGACGTCTGGCAGTGGCACCAGGACTACGGCACCTGGAAGAACGACGACCAAATGCCCGAGGCGCGCGCCATGAACGTGGCGATCTTTCTCGACGAGGTGAACGAGTTCAACGGGCCGCTGATGTTCATTCCCGGCAGCCATCGGCTTGGGGTGCTGGAAGCCGAGCACGACACGGCGACCACCAGCTACCCGCTTTGGACCATCAACCACGACACGATCGCCAAGCTCGTCGAGCGCGGCGGCATCGTCGCGCCCAAGGGGCCGCCGGGCTCGATGATCATGTTTCACTCCTGTCTGGTGCACGCCTCGACCTCGAACCTGTCGCCGTGGAACCGCGTAAGCGTGTACCTGTCGCTGTGCGCGGTATCGAACCATATCCGGCGCTTCAAGCGGCCGGGCTTTATTGCGCACCGGGATTTCACGCCGATCGAGTGCCTGCCCGATGACTGCCTGCGCAAGGACTACGATGTGCCGTTGCCCTGGAAGGACGGCACACCGGCCGAAGAGCTGCAGGGCGGGCTGAAGGCCGCCTGACATGAACCTCTACGCCAAGCTGCGCGAACGCGAGGCGCAGGGAAAGCCGCTGCGCATCGGGGTCATCGGCGCAGGCAAGTTCGGCGCCATGTACATCGCGCAGGTTCCCAACACGCCCGGCGTGCACCTTGCGGGTATCGCCGACCTGCACCCGGAGCATGCGCGCGCCAATCTCGAGCGCGTGGGCTGGAAGACGGGGGCCTTCGGCGCGGCGTCGCTCGATGCCGCGTTCAAGGAGCGGCGCACGCACGTTGGCGAAGACTGGCAGGCACTGGTCGCGCATCCGGCAATCGACCTCATCGTCGAATCGACCGGTGACCCGCTCGCCGCGGTGGAGCACGCGCTCGCCGCATTCCGGCACGGCAAGCACGTGGTCATGGTGACCGTGGAAGCGGATGCTTTCTGCGGACCGCTGCTGGCCCGAAAGGCCGCCGAGGCCGGCGTGGTCTACAGCCTCGCTTACGGGGATCAGCCGGCGATTATCTGCGACCTCGTCGACTGGGCACGCGCCGCGGGGTTCAGCGTCGTGGCGGCAGGCCGCGGTCACAAGTGGCTGCCGCACTTCGCGCAGTCGACGCCCGAGACGGTCTGGCCGTATTACGGACTGACCCCGGAGCAGGCGAAGGTCGGCGGGCTCAACCCCAAGATGTTCAACTCGTTCCTGGATGGCTCGAAGCCGGCGCTCGAGTCGACCGCGGTATGCAACGCGACCGGGCTCACGCCCGCGCCCGGCGGACTCGCCTTTCCGCCCGCATCCGTCGACGATATCCCGCTCGTCATGCGCCCGAAAGAGGAGGGCGGTCAGCTGCATCACAAGGGACAGGTCGAGGTCGTGTCCTCACTCGAGCGCGACGGGCGCGCAATTCCCTATGACATCCGCTTCGGCGTCTGGGTGGTCTTCGAGGCCGAGACCGAGTACGTGCAGCGCTGCTTCATGGAGTACGGCGTCAAGACCGACCCCTCGGGACGTTATGCGTGCATGTACAAGCGCTGGCACTTGATCGGTCTCGAGGTCGGCATTTCAGTCGCCTCGGTGGGGGTGCGCGGCGAACCCACCGGCTGCGCAACCGGATTCCGTGCCGATGCCGTGGCGACGGCCAAGCGCGATCTCAAGCCGGGCGAGGCGCTCGACGGCGAGGGCGGCTACACCGTGGTCGGACGCCTGATGCCGGCTGCGGACTCGCTCGCGCAGAATTGCCTGCCGCTCGGCCTGGCGCACGGCTGGAAGCTGCTCAAGCCGGTGGCCGCGGGCCAGCCGCTGAAGTGGAGCGATGTCGCGGTCGACGCCAATTCCACGGCGGTCAGAATCAGGCGGGAGATGGAATCCATGTTCCGCACTCCGCAGCGCGACGCGGCCTGAGCATGGCGGACACCGTTTCCACACCGATGACCAAGTTCGGCCTCAAGATCCGCACGCGCGGCGGGCTGGCGGTCGACAACCTTACGGTGCACGCGCGGGATCAGGCCGACGCCGAGCGCCGGATCCGCCAGATGTACCCGAGCTGCGAAGTCCTGGAGTGCAAGCCCATGCAGTCGCCGATCCGGGACGACGCCCTCAATCTCGAAAACATCATCTCGCTCATCTCGAAGCAGCCCGACGACGACAAGGGCTCCTGAGCGCCGCGCGTCGGTCAGTCCGGGCGCGCGCTTTCGTCGCTCTCCCGCATGCGCAGTGGCCGCGGCTCGATGAAGCCGTCGAGGATCAGCTCGTCGACCAGGGCGTCGTAATCGTGCGCGCCCCGGCTGGCAGGAGCGTGCGCGAACACGTCCTTGCGTTCCGCCGGGCTCTCCGCGAGCGCGACGTTCTCCGATATGCGCGTGCGGCAGAACTCGCGCCCGAAGCGCGCCTGGAGCTCCTCGTGGATGCGGTGCGAGAGCTTGCGGCGGGTGTCGAAGCGCGTGATGACGTAACGGCGCTGCACGCGCCGCTTGAGCACGTGCTCCAGGGCCCGAAGGGTTTTCTCGCTCTGCTGCACCCCCTTGACCGCGAGATAGTCGGCTGAAACCGGAATCAGTACGCGATCGGCGGCGAAAATCGCCGACAGCGAAAGCACGCCGAGCATCGGGCAGCAGTCGATCACGATCGGTCGCCCGGTATTGAGGTTCTCCTTGACGATGCCGTGATTGAGCCGGTTCAGCACATTGATGCCCTTGCCGAACTGCGTATCGACCTTGGACAGCTCGACGTGCGCCGAGATCACCAGCCAGCCACCGCTCGAGGGACGGATCAGCTGGGCGAGCGGCTTCGACTGCTGGTAGAAGCCGAACACCGAGTCGGCCGCGAGTTCGACGTTCGCGCCGCAGACGAATGACAGGTGGGCTTGGGGGTCGAGATCGATGGAGAGCGGGTTGTAGCCGCGGCGCGCGAGCGCAGCAGTGAGGTTGAGGCTGGTAGTCGTTTTTCCGACCCCGCCCTTCTGGTTGAAGATCGCAATCTTGGCCATTCGGCGCCGATCCCCCTCGGCGAGCTCGCGGTCTCAGCCAGCACGCTACTCACCCGGGTGGCCGCTTGTCAATTTGGTAGTAGTTCACACCGACTGCTGCAAGCGCGCGCGCACCATCGCGATGTTGGCGCGCAGGGCGTAAAGCTCTTCCGTATAGGACAGCGGCACGGCGATGCTCTCCGTCCTTTTTGCCAGCCGGTCGAGCTCGGCCAGCAACTCTGCGGATGGAACGCCGCCCTCGCCCAGGCGATCCTCGATCTGGCGCAGGTCCCGGTACCAGCGGAAGATGCGCGAGCGCACGCGAAAGCGGTACAGCGGCGGCACGATGCGCGACAAGGGTATCAGCACTGCGACGATCGAGAACAGCGCCACCCACATTCGGTCGATCAGGTTGGCGAGCCAGAACGGCAGGTAGCGCTGCAGCAGCGGCGGGCCGCTGCGGTAGTAGCGTTCGGCGTCTCGGGCAAGGGGAAACTCGGTGTTCTGCGGCGTGGGGAAGAGCCCCGCGCGCGAAATCCAGCTCGGGCTGCCGTGGATCCGCGACGCGGCCTGGACGAACAGCTGCGCCAGTGCCGGGTGCAGACCGTCTCTTGCGACCAGCGAGGTGGTCGGCGCGATCAGCGGCACGTCCCGCGGCGGTACGTTGCGTGCCAGATCGGCCACGCCGCGCGGCAGCGTCACCGGGCTGAGGAACGCAAAGCGCCGCGAATAGGCCTCGGCCTGGGGCACTTCGAACAGCTTCATGCCGGGCGTCTGCAGCAGCATCTGGGCCATCGGCGACTCCGGCGCCACGGCGAAGGCCACAGCGTCGAGCTCGCCGCCGAGCAGCGCGACCACGGCCGGGGTGAGATCGAGATAGCTGCGCTTGAGGTCCTCGAACTTCACCCCGTTGGCGTCGAGCAGCTTGCTCATGAGGCCCGGCATGCCGCTGCCCTCGGCGCCGACGTTGACGCGCCAGCCGCTCAATTGCGAAAGCTCGACGAGCTTGGCCTTGGGCAAGGTCTTTGCGGCCGCCTCGCGGTAGAACAGCCACACCGGCTCGTAGAACACGCTGCCCAGCGAAACCAGCGCGGCGCCTTCCCGGTTTTCGTCGACGGCGCGGTTCGCCTCGCTCGCGCCGCCCTGGACGAAACCGAGCTGCACGTCTTCGTTCTCGTC
>JBFKUL010000037.1:0-16199 GCA_041635755.1 Burkholderiales bacterium
AACGATCACCGCCGCCGCGGCGCCGCAGGTCGGCGGGCAGCATTGCAGCCGCGTGAGCGGCTCGGCCATCATCGGCGAGGCGAGCACCTGCTCCTCGGTGAGCTGGTCCTTGAACAGAGCAAAAGGATTCTTCGCCGCGTGGCGGCGCGATTTCACCGAGATGGCGGCAAGCGTGTGCTCATCCAGCCCGAAGCGGCGGCGATAATCGCGCGCGGCGGCGCCGAAAAGTTGCGGCGCCATGCCCTTTTGCTCTTCGAAACCTTCGGTGGCGCGCGCCACCTCGAAAAAGCTCTCGAGCGGCGCGGGCCGATCGGTGTACTGGCGCTGCAGCGCGCCGGGCACCATCTGCTCGAAGCCGAGCGCGAGCGCGCAGTCGACCACGCCGCTCTGCACCGCCTGGCGCGCGAGATAAAGCGCCGTCGAGCCGGTCGAGCAGTTGTTGTTGACGTTGACGATCGGAATGCCGGTGAGCCCGAGCGGGTAAACCGCGGCCTGGCCGCTGGTCGAGTCGCCGTAGACATAGCCGACGTACGCCTGCTGCACCCGGTCGAACGCGATGCCCGCGTCCTCGAGCGCGAGCCGCGCAGCATTTGTGCCCATGGCCGAATACGGCTCGCTCCGGCCGGGCTTGGCGAAGGGCACCATGCCGATGCCTGCAACGATGACCTGATCCATGACTGCCTCCTGTCCGCCGACTACTTCTTGTGACCCATGCCTGCGCCGTGGCCCATAGCGGTCAGCCGGCCGACATGAAACTCGACCTGTACATCGCCAGCGCGTTCAAACTTGAGCGTCACCGGCACCTTGTCGCCTTCCTTGAACGGCGCCTTGATGTTCATGAACATGAGGTGCGCGCCACCGGGCTTCAACGCAAAGTTGCCGTTCGCCGGCACCTCGTAGCCCGGCACCTCGCGCATCCTGGCGATGTTGTTCTCCATGAGGTGCACGTGCGTCTCGACGCGCGCCGCGGCGCTCGAGGATGCACCCACCAGCGTGTCCGGTGCGGTGCCCCGATTGTGGATCGTCATGTAGCCGCCCGCGACCTTGGCGCCGGGCGCGGTGGCACGCGTCCAGGGCTTCTCGATCTCGATCTGGGCGAGCGCGGGAAACGTGGCGGCGAGCGCCGCGCTCGCAATCAAAAGCCTTGCGACGCGCAGTGTGACGGCGTCCGGGCGGGTCATGCCGCAGTCTAGCAAATCACGCCTGCCCGGCGGTGCGCGCGTTCTCACGCTCCTGCAGCTCGCGCCAAAGGATCTTGCCGCTCGCCGTCTTGGGCAGCTCGGCGACGAACTCGAACTCGCGCGGTACCTTGAACGCCGCCATGTGCTCCCGCGCCCAAGCGGCGATCTGCTCGCCGCTGATGCGCCCGCGCGCCTCCGGCGTAGGCACGACCACCGCCTTTACCGTCTCACCGCGGTACGCATCGCGCGCGGCGATGATGCACACCTCCTGGATGTCCGGATGCGCGTAGAGCATCGACTCGACCTCCGCCGGCCACACTTTGTAGCCCGAGCAGTTGATCATGCGCTTGAGTCGGTCGGTGATGAAGAAGTAGCCCTCCTCGTCGTAGTACCCCAGGTCCCCGGTGCGAAAGAAGCGCTTGCCGTCGTGCTCCAGAAACGTGGCTTCGGTCGCCTCGGGTTGCTTCCAGTAGCCGCGAAACACCTGCGGCCCGTGCACCACGATCTCGCCGACCTCCATCGGGCCGCGCTCGGCGAAGCTCTCCGGGTCGAGCACGCGCGCGTCGACGTCGAAGATCGGGATGCCACCGCACTGGCGCTTGGGACGGTGCCCTGGATTGACGTGCGACGGCGCCATGGTCTCGGTCAGGCCGTAGCCCTCAATGAACTCGAGCTTCATCGTGTCGTGCAGCTTCTTCGCCACCGCCTGCGGCATCGGCGCCCCGCCGCCGCCGAGCACCTGGATCGAAGACAGGTCGTAGCCTGCGAGCTTCGGGTTGGCGAGGAAATCGACCATCATGGTGGTGATCGCGGTGACGTTCGTTACGCGCAGGCGCTCAATCTGCATCGCCGCGCAGTCGCGGTCCCAGCGCGACAGCACCACGGCGCTGGCGCCGACCTGGATCGGCGCGTTCATGCCGGCCTGCATGCCGGTGACGTGGAACATCGGCAGCACTGCGAGCACCACGTTCTCGCTCGTCACCGTGCGCCAGAAGCCGTAGGCCGTCGAGGTCGAGAGCACGTTGAAGTGCGTGTGCATGCAGCCCTTGGGCTTGCCGGTGGTGCCCGAGGTGTAGGGCATGACGGCAAGATCGTCCGGACCCGCGCGGTGCTCGGCGGGCACGAGGTTGAGCGCGATGGCATCGGTCCATAACGTCACCGCATCGTGCGCCGCGTTGGCGCGCGGCGCGCGCACGAAAGCGGGTACCGGCAGGTCGGTGTTCGGTGGCAGGTAGTCCGAGTACGCGCCGAGTACGACGTGCCTGAGGCTCGTCGTGTCACACAGCGGCGCGATTTCGACCCATTGCTCCTGCGTCGAGACGATGGTGCTCGCGTCGGCGTCTTCGACGTAATGGCGCAGCTCCTCGCTGCGGTTCATCGGATTGACCGGCACCACCACCGCGTCGGCGCGCAGGATGGCGTAGTAGCCGATGACGAACTGCGGACTGTTCTGCGTGTAGAGCAGCACGCGATCGCCCTTCTTCACGCCGCAGCGCGTCTGCAGGAACCCCGCGAGCGCGTCGACCTGGCGTTTGAGCTCGGCATAGGCGATACGATGACCGTAGTAGTCGAGCGCCGCCTTGTCGGGGTAGCGCCGCGCGCTGACCTCGAGATTGAAAACCACGCTGGTGCGCGGCACCGAGAGCGTTTTCGGCAGCCCCGGCGGCCAGTGAGCGTAGTGGCGCGTGAACATCGCTCTACAGGCTGTAGCGCTTGACCGCCTTCTCGTCCCAGTCCAGGCCCAGGCCCGGGCGCTCGGGGACGATGACGTGGCCGTTTTTCAGCACCGCGGGCTCGACGAGTACCGCGTCCGCCCAGTCGACGAACTCGAGCCAGTGGCAGGTCGGTGTCACGCACAGAAGGTGCGCGCTGATCTCGGGAAAAAGGTGGCTCGACATTTCCATGCCGGCGCCCTGCGCGAGCGCCGTGGCACGCATCCACCCGGTGACGCCGCCGATGCGCTGCGCGTCGGGCATCACATAATCGCACGCCTGCGCCGCGAGCGCCTGCGCCATCTGCTCCGGGCCCATGAAGTTCTCGCCGATCTGGATCGGGGTCGCGACCTCGCGCGCAACGCGCGCGTTGCCGGCGAAGTCGTCGGCGCGCACCGGTTCCTCGATCCACTCGACGCCGCCCTCCTCGTCGATCATGCGGCCGCGCTTCACGGCCTCGGCGACGCTGAGCCCCTGGTTGAAGTCGACCATCAGCGTGATCTTCGGGCCGATTGCCTTCTTCACTGCGCGCAGCACCTCGAGATCGTCCTTCGCCACGGGCCGGCCGAGGCGCAGCTTGATCGCCGAAAATCCCTCGGCGACCAGTTCGCCCGCCTCTTCGACCACTTTCCTGAGCGGCATCAGGCCGAGGCCTTTCGAGTTGTACGCGCGTACCGGGCGCGGCACGCCGCCGAGCAGCCGCGCGAGCGGCTGACCGAGCGCGCGCCCGAACGCATCCCACGCGGCCATGTCGATGCCCGAAAGGGCCATGATCACCATGTTGTGCACGCCGTGCAGCGTGTACTTCGCGCGCAGCTTCTTCTCGATCTCGAACGGGGCGAGCGCGTCGCCCTGGATCATGCCGGCCATCGCTTCGACCACCTTCGCGATCGGCGCCAGGTTCTGCGGCCCGATGCTGAACAGGTACGCGCGCCCGGTGATGCCAGCGCTGGTCTCGAGGTCGATGAGCAACAGCGTCGAGACGCTGAGCGCGCCGGTCGAGGTGGCGAGCGGGCGCTTCATCGGCGCGCCAACCGCGCGCACGCGCACGCTGCGGATCTTCAGCTCGGATGCGGCGCGCTGCGCGGTCTTCATCGACTCCTCCCCGGTAATGCGCCTTTGACTTGTGGCTTGAAGATTACCAGCCATGGACCCGCTTGCGACGCGAAACAGCCACTTGAATCGGAGCGTAGGAGTAATCTATCGCAGAGCAAGGCTCCAGCACGGACCAACCCGAACCGGGAGTGATGCCCATGGCAACCAGAAAGAAAGCCAAAGCAAGGAAGCAGCCGAAGAAACCGGCAAGAAAGCCGATCGCGCGCAAGAAGGCCCCAGCCGTCAGGAAAACGACCGCGAAGAAGAGGATCGTCCGGGGTGCGGCAAAGAAGAAGAAGCCGGCGCCGCGAGCGGTGAAAACGCTAAAGGCGAAGCCGGTACGCGTGCCCTCGGCGCCCGCCAAACCCGTCGCGCCTGCCGCCCCCGCCGCGCCGGCGCCGTTGGCGGGCGAGGAACGCATCGGAGTCGTCACGCACTACTACGGCCAGCTTTCGGTCGCGATCGTGCGCCTGGAGTCGGGCCGCTTGCGGCTGGGCGACGTGGTCCACGTCGTGGGCCACAGCAGCGACTTCCGTCAGCGCGTCGAATCCATGCAGATCGAGCACCAAAGCGCCTCGGAAGTCCTCGCCGGGCAGGAGTTCGGACTGAAAGTGTCCGAGCACGCGCGCGAGCACGACGTCGTGTACAAGGCCGCCGGATCGTAGCCGGGCGCACGACCGGCACCGCTCGCGCGGCCCGCGCGCTCAGCCTTGCGGCTTGCCGCCGGGACCCCAGATCGAGGGCGGCGCAGCCGCCGGATCGCGCGGCCGCCAGCGCCCGGATTCGACCTGGTGGAAGAACTCCTCGATCACCCGGTTGAACAGCTCAGGCTCCTCGAGATTGAGCGCGTGGCCGCTGCGGGGCAGTACCACCAGCCCCGCCGTGGGGATGGCGCGCTTCATGAGCAGCGAGGGCTCGAGCGTGGTGTCGTCCTCGTCGCCCGAGACGATTAGCAGCGGCGCCGTGATGCCGGCCATCTCCTTGGTCAGCTCGTAGAGCGAAGGCCGGCGCGCCTGGTAGCCGAGCATGGTGTTGGCCGAGCCCTCGGCGGAATGCTCGCCGAAATGGCGCGCGAAATCGGCGAAGCCGCGCGGGTCTTTGTCGCGCAGCTGCAGCCGCGTCGGGCCGTGGCCGTAGGTGGCGGCGGCCCTGGGCATGCCCTCTTCGCGCATCAGCTTGGCGAGATCGCGCGCCGTTTGCTGGAACTGCGCGTGCTGCGCCGGATGCGCGCCGTAGCCACAGCCGGCGACGACGAGCGAGGTGGCGCGCTTCGAGTCGGTGAAGCCGAAGTGCAGCGTGGCGAAGCCGCCCATCGACAGCCCGACCACGTGCGCGCGCTCGATCTTGAGCGCATCGAGCACGCTGCGGATGTCGTCCCGCGCCCGCGCCTGCGAATAGCGCCCCACGTCCTTCGGCACCTCCGAGGGCGGGTAGCCCCGGGCGTTGTACGTGATGCAGTGGTAGCGGCGCGAAAAATGGCGCACCTGCGGCTCCCAGCTGCGGTAATCGCCCGCGAACTCGTGCACGAACACGATCGGATGGCCGCTGCCGGTCTCCTCGTAGTAGAGCTTCACGCCGTCGTCGGTGGTCAATGTCGCCATGGTCGCCCCGAGCTCGTTTCGCAGGCGGCGTTGTGCCGTCTGCACGAAAAGGCAAGACTAAACACAATCGCCGGCAAAAGGGAGGCTCGTTTCATGGATCTGAAGCTGAAGGGCAAGCGCGTGCTCGTCACGGGCGCATCGAAGGGCATCGGCCGGGCCTGTGCCGAGGCGCTCGCGGAGGAAGGCTGCTCGGTCGCCATCTGCTCGCGCAGCGCCGACGCGCTCGCGGCCGTCGCGAGCGAGATTGGCAAGCGCCACCGCACCGAAATGCGCTGGAAGGCAATCGATCTTTCGCAGCGCGGTGCCGCCGAGGCGCTGTCGGAGTGGGCCGGCGAGCTCGACCTCCTGGTCAACAACGCCGGCGCCATACCCGGCGGCGACCTGCTGCGCGTGGACGAGGAGACGTGGCGCCGCGCCTGGGACCTGAAGGTGTTCGGCTACATCAACCTGACGCGCCAGGTGTACGCCCGCATGAAGAAGGCGGGCCGCGGCGTGATCCTCAACATCCTCGGCAACGCCGGCGAGAAGCTCGATGCCGCCTATATCGCCGGCAGCACCGGCAACGCGGGACTAATGGCCTTCACCCGCGCGCTCGGGGGCGTGTCGCACGCCGACGGCATCCGCGTGCTCGGCATCAATCCGGGGCCGGTGTCGACCGACCGGCTGACGAGCCTGTACAAGCAGCGCGCCGAGACAAAGCTCGGCGACGCTTCGCGTTACAAGGAGCTGTTCGAGGGCATGTCGTTCGGGCGCCCGGCGACACCCGAGGAGATCGCCTGGGCCGCCGCGTTTCTCGTCTCGGAGCGCTCGAGCTATACCAGCGGCTGCGTGTTCAGCATCGACGGCGGGCTCGCCGCGCGTTCGACCTAGCGCAGCGCTCGCTCCTATTGCGGCTTGCGGATCTGGAAGCCGGCGCGCGGGAAGTGCACCACCACCGAGCCGGCGCGCTCGTCTTTACGGCGGAGCGCAATCTCGTCCGCCGAACACTCCAGGAGCTCGCCGCGCACCGCGTCGAGCGCGTAATCGACCGGCAGCACCTCGACGGTGTCGCCGAGCGCGTGACCCTCGGTTTCGAACGCGGCGCCGTGCGCCGGCGTGGGCTTGGACGAGCGCGCGACCTGCAGCGCCTGCGCGCTGGTCATTTCCGAGAACTTGCCATGCCCGATCGCCTGCATGCGCGCCATCCAGGCGCACATGCGCCGATAGGGCTCGAGCAGGCCCTTGAGCGCGGGCAGCCTGCCCATCGGCCAGAGCGGATGATAAAGAGCGAAATCCGCCGCGCACGGCGAGCTGCCGAGCAGGAACGCCCGGCCTCCGGTGAGCTGCGCCTCGATGAGCGGCGCGTAATGCGCGTAAAGCGCCTTGCACTCGCCGAGTGAGCCGCGGCGCACGGTGCCGCCCTTGCGCATGGCGCCGCGGTCCTCACGAAAGCGATCGAGAAACCCCGCGTCCGCCTCGGGAAAGAACACCTTGATCGACTCGGGCTGGAACGCGATCGGCACGGCGATATTGAACAGCACGCCCTCGGCAAACTGTGCGATCGCCTGGACCGCGAGCGAGTCGCCGTAGGGGTAAAGCGTCGGCGAGGGCTTGAAGCGCTCGAGCACCCGCACTATAAGCGCCGTGTCGCAATACACGTCCGCGCCAAGCTGCAGCAGCGGCGTGCGGCGGTAGCCGCCGGTGAGCGCAATCACGTCCGGCTTGGGCATGACCGGCGGGATGATCACTGATTTCCACGCGATGCCCTTGTAACCGAGGACCAGGCGGATCTTCTCGGCGTAGGGCGAGGCTGGATAGTGGTGCAGGATCGGCTGCAGCATGGCGCGCTCTGCGAACGGGGGTGACCTGATTCTACGGCAGGCGGGCTATCATTCCCGCTCGTTCCCCAAGCGAGTCTCAAATGAAAGCCGTGCTCTGCAAGCAGTTCGGCCCGCCCGAATCGCTGAGCGTCGAGGAGGTGCCCGCGCCATCGCCCGGCAAGGGCGAGGTCGTCGTGTCGGTGAAGGCGGCGAGCGTCAATTTTCCGGACGTGCTCATCATCCAGAACAAGTACCAGGTGAAGCCGCCGCTGCCCTTCTCGCCGGGCAGCGAGATGGCCGGCATCGTGAAATCGGTGGGCGAAGGCGTGACCAACGCGAAGCCGGGTGACCGCGTGATCGGCTTCTCGAGCTACGGGGCGTTCGCCGAGGAGTGCCTGGTGCCCGCGGCACGGCTGGTGCCAATGCCGCGCGAGATGGACTTCGCCACCGGCGCGGCATTCCTGCTGACCTACGGCACATCGCACCATGCGCTGCGCAACCGCACCAAGGTAGAGGCCGGAGAGAACCTGCTGGTGCTCGGCGCCTCGGGCGGTGTGGGCCTCGCGGCGATCGAAATCGGCAAGATCCTCGGGGCGCGCGTCATCGCCTGCGCCTCGAGCGACGACAAGCTCGCAGTGTGCCGCGAGCATGGCGCGGACGAGACCATCAACTACGCTGCCGAGGACCTGCGCGAAGGCATCAAGCGCGCCACCGGCGGCAAAGGCGCGGACATCATCTACGACCCGGTGGGCGGTGCCTACAGCGAGGCGGCGCTGCGCTCGAGCTCATGGCGCGCGCGCTTCCTGGTGATCGGCTTCGCCGCAGGCGACATCCCGAAGATCGCGCTCAACCTGCCGCTGCTCATGGAGCGCTCGCTGATCGGCGTGTACTGGGGCGAATGGGCCCGGCGCGCGCCGGCCGAGTTCGCCGCTTCGGTGCGCGAGCTCGCCGGCTGGTTTGCCCAAGGCAAGCTCAAGCCGCACGTCTCGGCGAGCTATCCGCTCGCGCGTGCGCCGGAAGCGCTCGCGCTGATGGCCGCAAGGAAAGTCAAAGGCAAGGTCGTCATCACCACCGGAAATGGCTGACCCGGTTCGGGTCCTGCTCGTTGGCGCCGGCGCCATCGGCGCCTTCTACGGCGGCGTGCTCGCGCGCGCCGGCTGCGAAGTGGCCGCGGTGGCGCGCTCCGACTACGACGTGGTGTGCGCTAACGGCTACCGCATCTCGAGCATGCTCGGCGAGCTCTCGTTTCGCCCCGCGCAGGTGCTGCGCCGCACCGCCGACTATCGTGGCGAGGCGGACTACGTGCTGGTGGCGCTCAAGCTGGTGCGCGGCCTCGATCGTGCCACGCTCATCCGACCCGCGCTGAGCAAGAAAAGCGTTGTCGTGCTGGTGCAGAACGGCATCGGCATCGAAGACGAGGTGGCCACGGCATTTCCCCGCCACGAGCTGCTTTCTTGCGTCGCCTACGCAGCGGTCAGCCGCGAGGCGCCGGGTGTGCTCAGACATCACTCGCAGTACACGCGGTTGATCGTCGGACGCTATCCGGCCGGCGCCTCGGAGGCGGCCGAGCGTCTGGTCGCGCTCGTCAAAGCCGGCGGCTCGAGCGGCCAGCTTGTCGAGGACATCGTCGGCGCGCGCTGGCAGAAGTGCGCCTGGAACACGGTGTTCAACCCGCTCTCGGCGCTCGGCGGCGGCCTGGGCACGAAGGACATCCTCTCGGGCGAGGCGCAGATCGCCTTTGTGCGCGGCGCAGTCGAGGAGGTCTGCGCGATCGCCGCGGCCGACGGGCACGCGCTCGCGCCGGATACGGTCGACAAGCAGACCGAGGGCACGCTCAAGCTGCCGAATTACGTTTCGAGCATGGGACAGGACTGGATCGCGGGCCGGCCGATGGAGACCGAGGCGCTGCTGGGCAATGCCGTGCGAATCGCCCGTCGCCTCGGCGTTCCGGCGCCCCGGCTCGAGGGACTTTACGCGCAGCTGCTCATGCTGGAAGCCGCTCGGCAAGGGAAATCGCGTTGATGGCGCCCGGTCGCATCAACCTGCCCGCGCTCGGCGCCGTTCTGGTGGTGCTCGGCTTCTGGATCGGCGGCAAGCTCCATCCGCTCGGCTTCATCCTCGCCGCGATCCCGATCGGTATCTGGGCGTGGCTCGGCTTCGCGCACTGGCGGCGCGAGCGACGCGACGATCAGGAGCCGCCCGCGTAGCCGCGCTGGTAAACGAACAACCAGCGCGCCACGCTGCCGCCGACGTTCACGACGTCGTGGCGCACATGCGCCGGGATCAGGACTTCCTCGCCCGGCTGCGGACGCAGCGCGCGGCCCTGAAAAGTGAGCTCGATCTCGCCCTCGAGCAGCATCACGAGCTCGTCCACCTCGTGTACGAAGTCGATCCAGCGCTGGCCCGGCCCGTCGACCCAGAGCTCGCAGCTGAAGCCGCGCCCTGCCCACTCGGCACGCACACGCTCGAGCCGCGTGGCGTCCATCGCCTTTACCGTCCCGGCGACGCGTCGCCCTCGCCGAGCGCGCGCTGCATGATCACGCTGTCGACCCAGCGGCCGAACTTGAACCCGACCGAGCGCAGCGTCCCGACGCGCAGGAACCCGGCGGCGGCGTGCAGGCCGATCGATGCAGCGTGCGCGCTGTCGCCGATCACGGCGATCATCTGCCGATAGCCGAGCTGCTCAGCGTGCGCGATCAGCTCGGCGAGCAGCGCACGGCCCGCGCCACGGCCCTGCATTTCGGCGCGAACGTAGACCGAATCCTCGATCGAATAGCGGTAGGCGGATCGTGCGCGATAGGGCGAGCAGTAGCCGTAGCCCGCGAGCATCCCGTCCAGCTCGGCGACGAGATAGGGCAGACCGCGCCGCAGGACATCGTCATAGCGCTGGCGCATCTCCTCCACCGAGGGCGCCGCTTCCTCGAACGACGCAAGCCCGTTCAGCACGTGGTGCGCATAGATCGCCTGGATCGCGGGCAGATCGCGCGGCGCGGCCGGCCGCACGATCACGTGCGCTGCCGCTGCGGGCTCAGCGTGCATGCCCTGCCTTCCCGATGCCGCCCATTTTTTCCTCCAACACGATGTCGGGCTCGATTATAGTTTCGGGACCTTCATGTTCGCCAGGCAGATGAAATGAAAACGACCGCCCGACTGCTCTGCGCACTGGCACTCGCCGCGCTGCTTGCCGCCTGCTCCAAGGTGAATCAGGAAAACTTCGCCAAGATCGAGAACGGCATGACCCAGGAGCAGGTGTACGACATTCTCGGCAAGCCGACCGAAGCCTCCAGCCGCGACGTGCTCGGGGTATCGGGCACCTCGGCGAAGTGGATCGGCAACGAGGCCGTGGTGTCGATCCAGTTCGTGAACGGCAAGGTCATGCTGAAGCGCTTCGAGAAGCCCAAGCCCAAGTAGCGCCGGGACGGCATGGCGCTGCACTCATTAGCCGTAATCCGACACTGCAATCCTCGGGCGCCTGCGTCGCTTCCCGACGTCGCACATGCATGACGAGCGAAGGAGCGTGAGGTGAGCCTGTTGCGCGGGCTGGTGCTGGGGTTCCAGCGCAGCATGGCGCGCCGCGACAACCGCCGCGGCATCGAGCACTGGAAAAGCGGGGACCTGGCGGCAGCGCAGGCCGCCCTGCGTCGGGCCACCGATCGCCGGCCGGACTACGTCTCGGCGCTGAGCAACCTTGGCATGGTGCTGATCGAGAGCCAACGCTTCGACGAAGGGCTCGCGCTGCTCAAGCGCGCGGTCGAGCTCGATGCGCACCACGCGGGCGCGCTGAACAATCTCGGCGTCGCGATGATCCACGGCCAGAACCCGGCCGCCGCGGTGAAGTATCTGCACGCGGCGCTCGAAGCCGACCCGACCCTCGCCGAGGCGCATGCCAACCAGATCGGCCCGCTGATGGAGATCTGCGCCTGGTCGGCGCTCGAGCGCAAGGTCGCGGCGCTCATCGAGCAATGGCGCACGCAACCGCCCGAGATCTGGGCCGAGCGCGTGCGCCCCTTCGATCTGCTGCCGCTGCCGCTGCCGCGCGAGCTGCACCGTGCGGCCGGACGCTATCACGCCGGGAAGCTTGTACGTGCCGCCGGCGCACCGCGCCGCGCACCCGATCCGGTTGCCGGCGACAAGCCGTTGCGCATTGGCTACGTCTCCTCCGACATCCGCAATCACGCCACCACGCATCTGTGTGTCGGCCTGTTCGGGCGCCACGACCGCAAGCGCTTCAACGTCACGATGTACGCGTTTGGGCCGGACGACGGCAGCGAGTACCGCAAGCGCATCGTCGCCGACTGCGACCGGTTCGTCGATATCTCCGGGCTTTCGACCGAAGCGTGCGCGGGCCGCATCGCCGCCGACGGCATTCACATCCTGGTGGACATGAAAGGCTACTGCGGCGGCGCCCGCCCCGAGATCTTCGCGCGACGTCCCGCGCCGTTGCAGGTGAACTGGCTCGGCTACCCGAACTCGATGCACGCGCCGTTCATCGACTACCTCGTCGCCGACCAGGTGGTCGTGCCACCGCAGGATGCGGAGTGGTTTTCCGAGGCCGTGGCATGGCTGCCGGGAAGCTACCAGATCAACGACTCAGGCCAGGCGACCGATCCGCACACGCCTTCGCGCGAGGCCGTCGGCCTGCCCGAGCAGGGGTTCGTGTTCTGCTGCTTCAACAATACCTACAAGATCGAGCCGACCATCTTCGAGAGCTGGGTGCGCATCCTGCATGCCGTGCCGGGTGCCGTGCTGTGGCTCTACCGCAGCAACATTGCCGCGAAGTACGCGCTATGGAAGGCCGCCGATCGCCATGGCATCGAACGCCGGCGCCTCGTATTCGCCGCAAGCCTGCCCAAGCCGAAGCATCTCGCCCGCCTGCGCCTTGCGGACCTGTTCCTCGACACGCATTACTGCAACGCGCATACCACCGCCTCCGACGCGCTGTGGGCGGGCGTGCCCGTACTGACCTGGCCGGGCGAAATGTTCGCCGCGCGCGTCGCCGCGAGCCTGCTCACCGCAGCGGGGCTGCCCGAGCTGATCGTCGCTTCGCGCGAGGCCTACGAGCGGCGGGCGATCTCGCTCGCCGGCAATCCGGACGAGCTGCGTGCGCTGCACGCCAGACTGGAGGAGAATCGCCGCCGCATGCCGCTGTTCGACACCGACGCCTACGTGCGGCACCTCGAGCAGGCCTACGAGACGATGTGGGCGATCCATGCGCGCGGCGAACCGCCGCGCTCATTTGCGGTCGATGCTTAAAGGCTCGCCTCCCACCCGACTGAGTAAGGAGAACAAGGTCATGAAGGCACGCAGACGAATGTTCCTCGCCGCGGGCCCCGCCGCGGCACTGGCCGGCATCGCGCTGACCTCCCGCAGTTCCACGGCCAGGGCGAGCGAGGCGATGGCCAAGGTCGTCTGGCACGTCGATTTCGCGGAGCCGCGGCGCCTGAGTGCGATGATCCAGAACGTCAACAACATGGTGACGACGTATCAGAGCAACCTCGAGGACTACGACGTGCGCATCGTGTTCCTCGCCGCAGGCATACGCTTTGTCACCGAGGACGCGCTCGCCAACACACCGTTCGCCGAGGACGCCGCGTTCCGCAGTGCCCGGCCCGATCTCATCCAGCGCCTGACGCAGCTGCGAGACCTGCACAAGGTCAAGCTCGAGTACTGCGAGCTCACGATCGACGCCATCGGCCTGCCCAGGCAGCGCATCATTCCCGGGGTCGCGGCGGTGCGCTCGGGCGTGGTGCGCATCGCCGAACTGCAAAGCAAGGGCTTCGCTTACCTCAAGGTGGAGTAGCCCTCTCCGCAAAAAAAACAGGGCGCCCGCAGGCGCCCCGTCGATTGTCGCAATGCAGCCGAACGCGCGGCTTACTCGTTGCTCGCGTTGGCCGTTGTCGCCTCGGCGGGCGGCGTCTCCTCCGCCGGCAGCTCCGCCATCGGCGGCTCGGCCGCCTGCTGCTTGCGGATGGTGTGATACGCGAGGCCCGTGCCCGCCGGGATGAGTCGCCCGACGATTACGTTTTCCTTCAGGCCGCGCAGGCCGTCGCGCTTGCCCATGATGGCCGCCTCGGTCAGCACGCGGGTGGTCTCCTGGAAGGAGGCCGCGGAGATGAACGAGTCGGTGGACAACGACGCCTTGGTGATACCGAGCAGCATGTACTTGTAGGTTGCAGGCTTCTTGTTCTGCCCCTCGACCCTTTCGTTCTCCTCCAGAATGTCAGCGCGCTCGGCCTGCTCGCCCTGGATGAAGTTGGTCTCGCCCGGATCCTCGATCTCGACCCGGCGCAGCATCTGCCGCACGATCACCTCGATGTGCTTGTCGTTGATCTTCACACCCTGCAGACGGTACACGTCCTGCACCTCGTCGATGATGTAGCGCGCGAGCGCCTCCACCCCGAGCAGGCGCAGCAGGTCGTGCGGATCGACCGGGCCGTCGACGATGTTCTCGCCCTTGTTGACCACCTGCCCGTCGTGCACCAGCACGTGCTTGTCTTTCGGGATCAGGTACTCGTGCTCCACTTCCTCGAGGTCGCGGATCACCAGGCGCTGCTTGCCCTTGGTCTCCTTGCCGAAGCTCACCGTGCCGGTGACTTCCGCGAGGCTGCCCGCATCCTTGGGGGCGCGCGCCTCGAACAGCTCGGCCACGCGCGGCAGGCCGCCCGTGATGTCGCGCGTCTTGGAAACTTCCTGCGGGATGCGTGCCAGCACCTCGCCGACTTGCACCTGCTGACCGTCGCGCACGGCGATGACCGCGCCCACCGGGAAGCTGATGTTCACGGCGTGATCCGTGCCGGCAATGCGCACTTCCTCGCCCTGCTCGTTGATCAGCTTGACCGAGGGCCGCTGGCCCTTGGCCGTGGCGCTGCCGCGGCGCTTGACGTCGATCACCACCAGCGTCGACAGGCCGGTCACCTCGTCGATCTGCTTGGCGACGGTGACGTTCTCCTCGACGTGCTCGAACTTCACGGTGCCCGCGTACTCGGAGATGATCGGGCGGTGGTGCGGATCCCATGCAGCGACGGCCTTGCCGGCACGCACGGGGTCGCCGTCGGCAAGCTGCAGCGTGGCGCCGTAGGGCACCTTGTGGCGCTCGCGCTCGCGGCCGTTGTCGTCGGTGATGATCACCTCGCCAGAGCGCGAAATCACCACCTTGTCGCCCTTGGCGTTTGACAGGTAGCGCATGGTCGGCGTGAAACGCGCCGTGCCTGCGGACTTCGCCTCGACGTGGCTCTGCACCGCGGTCCGGCTTGCGGCACCGCCGATGTGGAACGTGCGCATGGTGAGCTGCGTGCCAGGCTCGCCGATCGACTGCGCCGCGATCACACCGATCGCTTCGCCGACGTTGACCAGGCTGCCGCGACCGAGGTCGCGCCCGTAGCACTTGGCGCACACCCCCCAGCGCGTGTCGCAGGTGAGCGGGGTGCGCACCTTGACTTCGTCGATGCCAAGCTCCTCGATCTTCTCGACGTGCTCCTCCTCGAGCAATACGCCCGCGGGGGAAAGCACGTCCTGCGTGTCGGGATGCAGAAGGTCGGCGGCCAGCACGCGGCCGAGAATGCGCTCGCGCAACGGCTCGACCACCTCGCCGCCCTCGATCAGGGCGCGCTGGACGATGCCGTTCTGCGTCTCGCAGTCATCCTCGGTTACCACCAGGTCCTGCGTCACGTCGACCAGGCGCCGGGTGAGGTAGCCTGAGTTGGCGGTCTTGAGCGCCGTATCGGCCAGGCCTTTCCTTGCGCCGTGCGTCGAGATGAAGTACTGCAGCACGTTCAGGCCTTCGCGGAAGTTCGCCGTGATCGGCGTCTCAATGATCGAGCCATCCGGCTTGGCCATCAGGCCGCGCATGCCCGCGAGCTGGCGGATCTGTGCCGCGGAACCGCGCGCACCCGAGTCGGCCATCATGTAGATCGAGTTGAAAGCTTCCTGCCTGACCTTCTTGCCGTGCCGATCGACCGCGTCCTCGCTGCCGAGCTGCTCCATCATGACCTTGCCGACCTGCTCACCGCAGCGCGACCAGATGTCGACCACCTTGTTGTAGCGCTCGCCGACGGTCACCAGACCCGAGGTGTACTGGTCCTCGATCTCCTTCACCTCGGATTCCGCGGCCTGGATCATGTCGTGCTTCTGGGTGGGGATGCGCATGTCGTGCACCCCGAAGCTGATCCCGGCGCGCGTCGCGATGGTGAATCCGGCCTGCATCAGCCTGTCGGCGAAGATCACGGTCTCGCGCAGCCCCGAGCGGCGGAACGCCGCGTTGATCAGGCGCGAGATCTCCTTCTTCTTGAGCGGCTTGTTGAGCAGCGCGAAGGGCAGCCCCGGCGGCAAAATCTCCGAGAGCATGGAGCGGCCGACGGTGGTCTCGTAGCGCGTGATTTTCTCGGTCTTCTCGCCATCCTCGTTGAGCTGCACTTCCTTGATGCGCACCCAAGCGCGCGCGTGCAGATCGACCTGGCGCGAATCGTAGGCGCGGTGCACCTCGGCGAGGTCCGAGAAGCTCATGCCCTCGCCCTTGGCGCCGATGCGCTCACGCGTCGCGTAGTAAAGACCCAGCACGATGTCCTGCGAGGGCACGATGATCGGCTCGCCGTTGGCGGGCGAGAGCACGTTGTTCGAGGCGAGCATCAGCGTGCGCGCCTCCATCTGGGCTTCCAGCGAGAGCGGCACGTGCACGGCCATCTGGTCGCCGTCGAAGTCGGCGTTGAACGCCGCGCACACCAGCGGATGAAGCTGGATCGCCTTTCCCTCGATCAGCACCGGCTCGAAGGCCTGAATGCCCAGTCGGTGCAGCGTCGGGGCGCGGTTCAGCAT
>JBFKUL010000038.1:0-16056 GCA_041635755.1 Burkholderiales bacterium
GCTCGGCGTCATCGCGGGCATTTTGGTCAGCCTCAATATCCAGGCCATCGCCGAGCGCTCGGCTCGTGCGCCGCTGCCGGTGGAAGAGCTGCGCGCGTTCACCGAAGTGTTCGGCGCGATCAAGCAGAATTACGTCGAGCCTGTCGAGGACAAGAAGCTCATCACCGAGGCCATCAACGGCATGCTGACGGGCCTTGACCCGCACTCGGCGTATCTCGATGCCGAGGCGTTCCGCGAGCTGCAAGTCGGCACCCAGGGCCAATTCGGCGGCCTGGGCATCGAGGTCGGCATGGAGGACGGCTTCGTCAAGGTCATCTCCCCGATTGAGGACACCCCCGCGTTCCGCGCCGGGGTCAAGCCCGGCGACCTCATCATCAAGCTCGACGAAACGCCGGTGAAGGGCATGACGCTGAACGATGCGGTGAAACGCATGCGTGGCAAGCCCAACACGCAGATTACGCTGACCATTTCGCGCAAAGGCGAAGTCGCGCCGCTCGTGGTGACGATCACACGCGCCGTGATCAAGGTTCAGAGCGTCAAGTCGAAAATGATCGAACCCGGCTACGGCTGGGTGCGGGTGTCGCAGTTCCAGGAGTCGACCACCGAGCACATGGTGCGGCACCTCGATGGCCTGTTCAAGCAGGGGGCGATCAAGGGTCTGGTGCTCGATCTGCGCAACGATCCCGGCGGCCTGCTGTACGGCGCAGTGGCGATTTCCTCAGCGTTCCTTCCGGCGAACGCGCTCGTCGTCTCCACCGACGGTCGGACCGAGGACGCGAAGAAGAAATTCCATGCCACGGCCGACGACTACATGCGCGGCGAAGGCCAGGACGTGCTGCGCAAGCTGCCGCCGGCCGTCAAGAGCGTGCCGATCGTGGTGCTGGTGAATGGCGGCTCGGCATCGGCATCCGAGATCGTTGCCGGCGCCCTGCAGGATCACAAGCGTGCCACCGTAATGGGCACGCAGACCTTCGGCAAAGGCTCGGTGCAGACGATCATGCCCTTGGGCAACAGCACCGCAATCAAGCTCACCACGGCGCGCTACTACACACCAAGTGGCCGGTCGATTCAGGCGAAGGGCATCACGCCCGATATCCTCGTCGAGGAGCCCGGCTCTCCCGAGGCGCGCTTGCGCGAGGCGGATTTGCAGCGTCATCTCGACAGCGAGAAGGGAAAGGGTCAAAAGGACGCCAAGCCGCGAGCCAAGCCGGCGGCTCCAGCGACGGCGACTCCGGTCGAGCCGCCAAAGCCGATCGAGCTGGGCTCGAAGGACGACTTTCAGCTTCTGCAGGCGATCGCGTTCCTCAAAGGCGAGCCGTTCAAGGGAGAGCCCTCCAAGGCGGTCGCGCAAAACAGCACCAAGACGAACTGACCGGGTTCTCGGGGGGTCGGCTCGGCCCCCGGTCGATCGTAATGTGGGGGACAATCCGCCTCCCAGTCCCCGCCTGCCGAACGCTGCGCAAACCGCGGTGAACGACGATCAACTCCTCCGCTACAGCCGCCACATCCTGCTGAACGAATTCGGGGTGGAAGGCCAGGAACGGCTGCGCGCAGCGCGTGCGCTCATCGTGGGCGCCGGCGGGTTGGGCTGCCCTGCGGCGCTATACCTTGCGGCGAGCGGCCTCGCGAAACTCACGCTCGCCGATCCTGACCGCGTCGATCTCACTAACCTACAGCGTCAGATCCTGTATCGAACCGACACGGTCGGAGCGCTCAAGGTCGAGGCCGCTCGAGACATGCTTGCGGCTCTTAATCCAGACGTCGAGGTGGAGCCACTCGCACAGCGCCTGGACGGTGAGGTCCTCGATCGCGAAGTCGCGCGCGCCAACGTGGTGCTCGATTGCAGCGACAACTTCGCCACCCGGCATGCCGTCAACGCGGCATGCGTCAGGCACACCAAGCCGCTCGTGTCGGGCGCAGCCATCCGTTTTGACGGGCAGGTCGCGGTGTTCGATCTGCGAGATCCTGCAGCGCCGTGCTACGCGTGTCTGTTTCCCGAAGGCGGCGAGACCGAAGAACTGGTCTGCGCCGTCATGGGCGTTTTCGCCCCGCTGACCGGCGCGATCGGCACTCAACAGGCCGCAGAGGCCATCAAGCTGCTGGTCGGTGCGGGCGAGTCGCTCTCGGGCCGCCTGCTGATGCTTGACGCCAAGCGTGCCGAATGGCGCTCGGTCGCGGTCAGGAAAGATCCGGACTGTCCCGTCTGCGGCGCGCTTCACGCGAGCAGATAGCGCGTCTGTGCGTCCAGCGCCTCGGTCGGCATCTTCGCGAAGCCGCTCTTGGCATACTGGTGAAGGCTCCCGATGGCGTAGCGCACGAAGGCGCCGGCCTGCGCGCCCGCCTCGCCGTCCGCGCCGGCCCCCTGGCTCGCGGCCAGACGTAGTGCCTGCCTAAGTGTCGCCTCGAAACGATCGAAGAACTGGTTTACGCGCGCCTGAAGACGCTCATGCTCCCCGACCAGCGCATCGCCCGTCAAGACACGCACCATGCCGGGATTCTTTTCGGCGAACGCAAGCAGCATTTCGAGCAGCTTTTGCGCCTGCCGCTTGCCGTCCGACTCATCCTCCGAAATGCGGTTGGCGAGGCCGAACACCGACTGCTCGATGAACTCGATCAGGCCTTCGTACATCTGGGCCTTCGACGCGAAATGGCGATAGAGCGCGGCCTCGGAGACGTCGAGTTTCTCGGCGAGCGCCGCTGTCGTGACGCGGTCCCACCTCGGCGCTCCAAGCATTTCGGCGAGGGCCTTCAGAATCTCGAGACGGCGTTCGCCTTTGGCTCGGGGCATGGACGGAGGGGTCGGGGTTGCGGGAAATTCTAGCCCAGGACCGGACGCCGGGGTAAAACTCGATCGCCGCAGGAATATCAGCCATAGCGGAAGATGCGCCGCGGCAGCTCGATCACGGAGGCGACGCGCACATCCACGTACGGCACCCGGCGCTTTTGCTTGCTGATCCAGACCGTCGACATCCCCAGCCGCTTCGCCGCGCGCAGGTTCTCGAGCATGTCGTCCACCAGCGCGCAGCGATGAGCGTCCAGGTTGTGGTTGCGCAGCAGCACGTGGAACCCCTGGAAGGCCGGCTTGCCGTGGTAGCGCGCGTCCTCGATCGTGTAGACCGCGTCGAACCATCGGGCAACGCCGATGGCGCGCAGAACTTCATGAACGTAGTGGCGCGGCGCATTCGAAAAGACGAGCTTCTTGCCACCGAGGCGCGCAAGTGCGTGGCGCAGCGCGTTCTCGTGCACCACCATGTCGGCGAGCTCCGGAAAGCGGTGGGTTTCGGAAAGAAAGTGGCGCGGGTCGGTGCCGTGGTGGCGCATCAATCCCTTGAGCGTCGTGCCATAGCGCATCCAGAAGTCGCGCCGCATGGCGTTCGCGCCGAGCTCGTCGATACCGAAGTGGCGCTGCAGGTATTCGTTGATCTGAACATGCATCGATGGAAAGATGCTGATCCGCGCGTCGTGCAGCGTATTGTCCAGATCGAAGATCCATACACGCCGGGAAGGCGCGAGGCGTGCGATTCTCACTGGGCGTTTCGGCTGTAGAAAGGGCGCGCGCAGGGAGACCGGCGGCCCTCCCGACGCAGCCCTACCTGTTGCGAATCAACGTGCCGACACCCTGGTCGGTCAGGATCTCAAGCAACAGCGCGTGCGGCACGCGACCGTCGATGATGTGCACGCTCTTGACACCCGAGCGCGCGGCCTCGAGCGCCGAGGCGATCTTGGGCAGCATGCCGCCCGAGAGCGCGCCCTTGGCCACCATCGCGTCGATTTCCCGCGGCGTTACACCGGTTAACAGCTTGCCGCTCCCGTCGAGCACACCCGGTGTGTTGGTGAGCAGCACCAGCTTCTCCGCATGCAGCACCTCGGCGAGCTTGCCCGCGACCAGATCGGCATTGATGTTGTAGGACAAGCCATCTGCACCGATGCCGATCGGGGCGACGACCGGGATGAACCCTCCCGCCTCGAGCGAATCGATCACGCCGGCGTCGATCGATTCGATCTCGCCGACCTGGCCGATATCGAGCAGGCTGCTCGGTGTGTCGCGCGAGGGCATCATCAACTTCCTCGCGCGGATGAACGCGCCATCCTGGCCGGTCAGGCCGACCGCCCTGCCGCCCGCCTGGTTGATGAGCGTCACGATGTCCTTGTTGACAGCACCGCCGAGCACCATTTCGACCACGTCCATCGTTGCGGCGTCGGTGACGCGCATGCCCTGCACGAACTCGCTCTTGATCCCGAGCTGTCCGAGCATTTTCTCGATCTGCGGCCCGCCACCATGCACCACTACCGGGTCCATGCCCACCAGCTTGAGCAGCACGACGTCACGCGCGAAATCCGCCTGCAGCTGCGCGTCCACCATGGCATTGCCGCCGAACTTCACCACGATCGTCTTGCCGTGGAAGCGGCGGATGTAGGGCAGCGCCTCGGCAAGAATGCGCGCCTTGTCTGCAGGGGCGACGGAATTTGGCATGGCGGCCGATTGTACAAAGAAAAAGGGCCGGCGCTTTGACGCCGGCCCTGGCCATGCACGAGGTAGGAACGCGCCTGCAGCCGGGTACTGCCTAAGAAGGACGCGGGGGCGGCGCCCTCTTGCCAGGGCAACTGCGCCCGCGCTCGAGCTTACTGGATGGTGATCTGCTTGCGCGCCGCGGCCGCCTTCTTCGGCAGCGTCAGTTCTAGCACCCCGTCCTGGAATTTCGCCTGGGCGTTCGCCTCGTCGATCTCCTGGGGAAGCGTGAAGCTTCGGCTCACCTTGCCGTAGGCACGCTCTGAGTGCAGCACGCGCTCATCTTTCGATACCTCTTTCTCGCGCCGGATTTCCGCCGTGAGCGTCACCTGCGCTCCATCCACGGAAATCTGGATGTCTTCCTTCCTCACGCCCGGGAGCTCCGCCGCCACCACGTAGGCGCCGTTGTTCTCGGCAACGTCGACCTTCATGCGCGTGGCTCCTCGCATTTCTCCGGCCCCTTCGTAGGCCACGGGCCGTACCAGAAAGCCCTTAAACAGATCGTCAACCAGGTCGTTGAATGGATCGAATCGCGTCAAATTGGCCATGTGCCTCTCCTTTTGTCCAAGTGTCCGCCGGAGCTGCCGGACCCACCCGGCGTCCCCCGCTTGCCTTCCGTAGATGGGGCGAAGCCCGGACCTTTCAAGCCCCGCGGGTTTGCCCCAGACGGCGGCCATTGGGTAAAGTGGGTCCGTCCGCCGGATCCGAGTGCATGCCCCCACCCACCGATTTCAGAGCCCAGATCGAGGGTCAGCGCGACTACCTGCTGCGCTTTGCAACCTTGCAGCTGCGCGACAGCCACGCGGCCGAGGACGTCGTACAGGAAACGCTGCTTGCGGCACTCACCGGAGCCGCAAGCTTTGCTGGGCGCTCAAACCTGCGCACCTGGCTGACCGGCATTCTCAAGCACAAGATCGTCGACGCCATCCGGCGCTCGAGCCGCGAGCCCGCCCGCCCGGACGACGAACTTGAAAGCCTGTCCGAGTTCGATCCATTGTTCGACGAGCGCGGTCACTGGCGAGACCGACCGTCGCCGTGGGATAGCCCGGAGGGCGCGCTCGAGCAAAAGGAGTTCTTCGCCGTACTCGAAGGTTGCCTCGAAGGGCTTCCGGCCAAGACCGCCCGCGCCTTCATGATGCGTGAGCATCTCGGCTTGGAGACCGGCGCGATCTGTAAGGAACTCGATATCACCCCGACCCATTGCTGGGTGTTGCTCTACCGGGCACGCATGGCGCTGCGCCAATGCCTCGCAACGCGTTGGTTCGGGGACAAGGACCCCGAGGCAAGATGATGATCATGATGAGCTGCAAGGACGCAACGCGACTCGTGTCCCAGGGCCTGGACCGCGAACTTCGTTTCGGAGAGCGCGTTGCGCTGCGCCTGCACCTTGCAATCTGCGCCGGCTGCGAGAACGTCGAGCGACAGATGGAGTTGCTGCGCGAAGCGGTTCGCAAGCTCGGTGCCGAACAGGACGACCCGAAGCGCTGAGTTGCCCTCCAGGGCCGCCGCGGCGCGCTGCAGTGGGTGCGGCGCGGCCTTCGAGTGCGGCGCGCTCGCGGGCGCGTGCTGGTGCGCGACGCTGCCACCGATCGCGCCGCAGCCGGGACTCGGATGCCTGTGCCGCCGCTGCTTCGAGCGGGCAATCGGCGGCGCGACGCGCCAGGGCTAGCCCCGTTCTAGAGCACGTAGCGCGCCAAATCCTCGTTCTTGGCCAGATCCGCGAGCCGACCATTAACGTAATCGGGGTCGATGCGCACGGAGCCCGCGGCGGGCTTGCCGGCCTCGAACGAGATCTCCTCGAGCAGCTTCTCCAGCACGGTATAGAGCCGGCGCGCGCCGATGTTCTCGGTTCTCTCGTTGACGGCGAAGGCGAGCTCCGCAACGCGGCGGATCGCGTCAGGCTGGAACTCCAGCTGCACGCCCTCGGTTTCGAGCAGCGCCTCATACTGTTTGATGAGGCTCGCATCGGTCGAGGTGAGGATGCGCTCGAAGTCGTCCACGGTCAGTGGATCGAGCTCGACGCGGATCGGAAAGCGTCCTTGCAGCTCGGGAATCAGGTCAGAGGGCTTGGACAGGTGAAACGCACCTGAAGCAATGAACAGAACGTGGTCGGTCTTGACCATCCCGTATCGCGTCGAAACCGTCGTGCCCTCCACCAGCGGCAGCAGGTCACGCTGTACGCCCTGCCGGGATACATCCGCGCCTCCGAGCTCGCTGCGAGTCGCGATCTTGTCGATCTCGTCCAGAAACACGATGCCGTTCTGCTCGGCGTTCGCGAGCGCGCGGCTCTTAAGGTCCTCGTCATTGACCAGCTTCGCGGCTTCTTCCTCGGTGAGCAGCTGCAACGCTTCCCGGATACGCACCTTGCGCGTGCGGCGCCGCCCGCCGGCAAGGTTCTGGAACATGCCCTGAATCTGCGAGGTGAGCTCTTCCATGCCCGGTGGCGCCAGGATCTCCATCTGCGCCGGGGTGAGGGAGAGCTCGATCTCGATCTCCTTTTCGTCCAGTGCGCCCTCGCGCAGCTTCTTGCGGAACTTCTGCCGCGTGGCGCTCTCCTCCCCCGCCGGAGCTTCACTGAAGCCCGCCGGGCGAGCCGCCGGCAGCAGCGCGTCGAGCACGCGCTCCTCGGCCGCGTCCTGCGCACGGGCGCGCTCGCGCCGCATCGCCTGTTCGCGCGTTTGCTTGACGCTGATCTCGACCAGATCGCGAATGATGGTGTCGACGTCGCGTCCGACGTAGCCGACCTCGGTGAACTTGGTCGCCTCGATCTTGACGAAGGGTGCGTCCGCAAGCCTCGCCAGACGGCGCGCAATCTCCGTCTTGCCCACGCCCGTCGGACCGATCATCAGGATGTTCTTTGGGGTGATTTCCTGCCGCAGCGGGTCGGCCACCTGCTGGCGGCGCCAGCGGTTCCTGAGGGCGATCGCTACGGCACGCTTCGCGCGAGATTGCCCGACGATGTTCTTGTCCAGTTCGTGGACGATCTCCTGCGGCGTCATGCTGCTCATGGCTGCGGCCGGCGCGGTGTACCGGCGTCGTCACCGATGGAGGTGGCGAAAGCCGTCATTCGAGCACCTCGATCACGCGCTGGTGATTGGTGTAAATGCAGATATCGGCTGCGACCGCGAGCGACTTCTCCACGATATCGCGCGCGCCGAGCTGCGTGTTATCAAGCAGCGCGCGCGCCGCGCTCTGCGCATACGGTCCGCCCGAGCCGATCGCGACTACGCCCTGCTCGGGCTCAAGCACGTCGCCGGTGCCCGTGATGATCAACGAGTGCTCGCGGTCGGCCACCGCCAGCATCGCCTCCAGCCGGCGCAGGATGCGGTCGGTGCGCCAGTCCTTGGCCAGCTCCACCGCGGAACGCATCAAGTTGCCCTGGTGCTTGTCGAGCTTGGCCTCGAAACGCTCGAACAGCGTGAACGCGTCGGCCGTGCCGCCGGCGAAGCCGGCAAGAATGCGATCGTTGTAGAGTCGGCGCACCTTGCGGGCGCCTCCCTTGAGGACGATCTGCCCGAGGGTCACCTGGCCATCGCCGCCAAGCGCCACGCTTGGACCGCGGCGAACGCAGAGAATGGTAGTGCCGTGCAGCGGTTCCATGGTCGGGGGAATGCTCCTAAGGTCAGGAGACATCTTAGCTTGGGGCGGTCGTCCGGGCCCACAAGCCCCACGTGGGTCGAAACCCGTCGAGCGCTAGCGGCGCGGCGTCAGCGAGGCGAACTCGGTGATGCCCATGACCTCGAGCAGTGCGGCCACCAGCGTGTTTACCTGGCGCAGCTCGAGCTTCTTGCCATCGGATTGCAGCCGGGTGGCGACGTTCAGCAGATTGCCGGCCGAAACGAAATCCATGCGCTTCAACTCGGCGCAGTCGACTTGCACGGACGCCCGGCCGCCGGCGGCGTCGATGATCTTGCGAAAGAAGGGCTCTGCCTGTCCAGCGATCTCGCGAGGCGCGCGCACCACGCCCGCCGCGCTCGCCGGGACGGCACCCGCGCCGTTTGCCGCGGCTTCGCCGGCGTTTTTCGACTCGAAGCTCGGCGGGGAGACTTCATAGGTCACCGCATACGCAAGTGCGACATCCTCGAACTCGCTCTGTCCGCCTTGCCACTGGAGCAGCTCCAGGCGCAACAGCCAAAGCGCCGCATCCACGCTGCGGTCGCCGGGGGGGGTGCCTGCGATGAGCGCGCCGAGCAGCACTGACTCGCCGGAGAACATGGCGTCCCCACCGCTCTTTCGGATCGCCTGCAGCAGCGCGAGGAGCAGCTTGCAGCCCTCGGCATCCGCGCCCTTGAGCTTCGAGAAATCGATGCGTAGCAGGCGGCTCCTGGTCGCCAGTTCACGCAGCTTGCTCACCTGCGAGGCGCTGGCTGCGCTCAACCGTCCGGTGAGCGACACCACAGAACCGCCCGAGGTTTGTGACAGAGGATCATGGACTGGAGAACGGCCGCGCCACGCGGGCGCCGAGCGTTCGAACCTCACGGCAAACTCCAGCGCGAGCGCGTCAAACGCTGCTTCCTCGCCGAGCTCCTGGTGCAGATCGAGCAGCATCATCCACACGCGCTCCACGTTCGCCCCCAAGGTCTCGAACTGGATCGCGTGCATCAACCGCGCTTTTGCCTCGCCCGCCTGACCGTTGGCGTAAAGGATCGCCGCTTCCTCGATGACCGGCGCGTAACCGGCGGCTGACGAGGCGACCTCCGTGTTGAGAGTCGTACCCGGACCCGCGCCCCAGGTACCGTGGGGCTCCGAGCATCCTTGCGCCGGTTCGATGCGCGTTTCCCGCGCCCGACGCTGGTCCCGTCGTTCGGTGAAGTTTGGCGGCGGGTTGACCTCGAGCCGACCCGTGCCTTCGGGCCGGGTTTTGCTTCGCCCGGTCACCCGGTCATTCGGCGCATTGTCGACGACGGGATCGACCGCTTTGACTGCCGATCCCTTGCCGCTGCGGAACCGCCTGCCACCGGACATCGACATCGTTGCGGAGTGACACCGAACTGAAGGGTAGGTTTTCTTGTAACACGGTGGCCTCCCGGCGGGCAACAACCCGACAGATGCTTGGACGTCTTCCGAACACAACCTTACACCGCGGCAGCGAGCGGGCTGTGCGCTTATCCCTGCATCCGACCGCGCGCCGGACGTCGCATCGCTTCGGGACCCGCTATGCGAGGCATTGCTCCAGTCCTGCGATGAACAGGTCCTTGGGCAGCTTCTTGCCGATGAATACCAGCACCGACCGTTTCTTCTCTCCCTTTGCCCAGGGTTTTCCGAGATCGCCGCCCATCATCATATGCACGCCCTGGAACACGACACGGCGCGCATTGCCCTTCATCCAGAGCACGCCCTTGTAGCGCAACAGGTCCGGTCCATAGACTTGGATCATCCCCGACAGGAACTGCTCGAGTTTCTCGCCGTCGAAGGACTTGTCGGAGCGGAACACGAACGATTCGACCTCGTCATGGTGCTCGTGCGCGACGTCGGTGAGAAACTCGGGGTCGAGCTCGAGAATGGCGTTCAGATTGAAGCCGCGGATGTCGAGGATCTCGTTGAGCGGCGCGTTGCCGAAACTCACCGGCTTGATGGGCGCGCGCGGATTCATGCGCTTGATGCGCTCCGAGAGCCGTTTCACGTCCTCGTCGCCGACGAGGTCGGTCTTCGAGAGCAATACGCGGTCGGCAAACCCGACCTGCTCTTGCGCCTCGTGAAACTCGTCGAGCTGCTTCTCTGCATGCTTTGCGTCGACGAGTGTGAGGATCGAGTCAAGCAGGTAATAGCCGCCGACTTCCTCGTCGGTGAAGAATGTCTGCGCCACCGGACCCGGGTCGGCCATGCCGGTGGTTTCGATGATCACGCGGTCGAACTTGAGCGCCCCGGCGTCCCGCTTCTCCTTGAGGGTGCCGAGGATGCGAATCAGATCGCCGCGCACCGTGCAGCAGATACAGCCGTTATTCATTTCCAGGATCTGCTCGTCGCTCTTCTCGACGATCTCGCTGTCGACACCGACCTCCCCGAACTCGTTCTCGATCACGGCAATGCGATTCCCATGATCCTCTTTGAGGATTCGATTGAGCAGCGTCGTCTTGCCGCTGCCCAGAAAGCCCGTGAGGATGGTCACGGGCACCATGTTCTCTTGCTGCATGGGACTCCTTAGCCGACGTTGCGGCGGGGTCGAGGGCGGGATTCTACCGCCGCTCGGGGCACCACGCGGCCCCGCTAGGTGCGCGCGATCAGCAAGCCCTTTAGATACTCACCCTCGGGAAAGCTGAGCGCCACCGGGTGGTCGGCGGCAGCCCCGAAGCGCTCGATGACGCGCGCCTCGACCCCGGCGTCGAGCGCCGCGCCGGCGACGATCGACTGGAACAACTCCGCGGCGACACCCCCGGAGCACGAGAAGGTGGCGAGCAGCCCGCCGGGCGTGAGCAGCTTGAAAGCGAGCAGATTGATGTCCTTGTACGCCCGCGCGGCGTTCTTCGCCTGTGCCGCCGTGGGTGCGAACTTTGGCGGGTCGAGCACCACAAGGTCGAACTTCGCATTACGGTCTCGCAGCGCCCGCAGGTACGCGAATACATCCGCCTGCTCGAAACTGATGCGGGATGCCTCGAGCGGATTTGCCGCCAGATTCTCGCGTGCCACCTCGAGCGCGGGCGCGGAGCTCTCGACCGCAAGCACGCGCTTGGCGCCGCCGGCGAGTGCCGCGATCGCGAAGCCGCCCGTGTAGCAAAACCCGTCGAGCACGTCGCGGCCTGCGGCCAAGGCACGCACGCGCTGGCGATTTTCGCGCTGATCGAGGAAAAAACCGGTCTTCTGCCCCTGTTCCACATCGACGCGAAAATTCAAGCCGTGCTCGATGATCGGACAGCGGCCGGCGGCTGCGACCTCCCCGCCACCTCGCGCCCATGTGGCGCGCGGCTCGAGACCTTCGAGCGAACGCACTTCGGCATCCGAGCGCTCGAAGACCGCCTCGCATCCGGTGAGCTCCACGAGCGCATCGATGATCGGCTCGCGCCAGCGCTCGACGCCAGCCGCCAGGAACTGGGCCACCAGGACATCCGCGTAACGGTCGACCACCAGTCCCGGAATGCCGTCGGATTCGCTGTGCACCAGGCGCATGGCGTTGGTGTGCTTGGCCGCAGCCAGGCGCGTTCGCAAATCGATCGCCGCCGCCAGCCGCGCGCGCAGGAACGGCGCATCGATCGCGACGCCGGTCTCGAAGCTCCAGACGCGCGCACGGATCTGCGAACTTGGACTATAGGCCGCAAGCGCAAGGCTCTCGCCGTCGGCGCTGCGCACGAGCACCGTGTCCCCGGCCGCGGGATCGCCGAGCACGCGCTCGATAGCGCCCGAAAACAGCCAGGGGTGACGCCGCTTGAGCGACTTGTCGCGCCCGCGCTTGAGGACGATGGTGGCGCTCACTTCTTTCGCGCTCTTGGGTGCGCGGCGTCATAGACCTTCGCCAGCGCCTGGTAGTCCAGATGCGTATAAACCTGGGTCGTGGCGATACTCGCGTGACCCAGCATTTCCTGCACTGCACGCAAATCCTGCGACGACTGCAGCACGTGCGACGCGAAGGAATGGCGCAGCATGTGCGGGTGCAGGCTCGTGTCCAGCCCCCGGTTTCGCGCCCATGCCTTGAGCCTTGAATTGACCGCGCCCTGCGCGATGCGCCGACCACGCGCCCCAACAAACAGCGCCTTCTCCTCGGGCGAAGCGAGCTGCGCGCGCAGCGCAATCCATCGCTCGATCGATTCCCGAGCCCGCGCACCCACCGGAACAGTGCGCGTCTTGCTGCCCTTGCCCGTCACGGTCACTTCGCCGCCCACAAGGTCGAGCCGCCCGTCCCCCAGGTTCAGGCCGACCAGCTCGGCCATGCGCAGGCCCGAGGAGTACAGCAACTCGAACATCGCGCGATCGCGCACCTCGACCGGGGTTTCGCTCTCGCCACTCGCCAGCAAGCGCTGCACCGCCTCGACCGAAAGCGCCTTAGGCAGCGGCTTTGGCGCTTTAGGTGCGCGCAAGCCCTGGCACGGGTTCGCCGTCAGGCCGCGATGCCGAACGAGCCAGCGGAAAAAGCCGCGCCAAGCGGAGAGCGTCGCCGCCAGCGCACGCGGCGAAAGCCCCATGGCGTGCAGTTGCGCGACGAAGCGGCGCAACTGCGCCGTGTCGAGCGACTCGAGCCGTACGCCGTTGGCAAGACGCAGCAGCACCGACAGGTCGCGCGCGTAGTTGGCGAGCGTGCCTCGCGCCAGGCGTCGCTGGTGCTCGAGCACTTCGAGGTAGGCCCGTGCAAGCGCGAGATCCGCGTGCCCGGCATGCCCTTCGGGCGCAGCCCGGGTCGCCTCAGGCGTGGCGGAAGCGTTTTCGGCCACGCACGTCCCCCCGCGCTAGAGTCGCGCCGAGACGCCGGCCGCCGTGAGCTCGCCGATGCGGCGCAGGTACAGCGTGCCCATTTCGGGGTAAAAGCGGCGGGCATCTTCGCTGCCGAGCAGCAGCATGCCGAATACCGCACTCTGTCCGAGCGGCACCAGCGCCAGCGAGCGAACGTGCTCGGCGAGTTCGCCGAACCATGGCAGGTAGGCGTTGCCCGCCGCCGGCCCGCATTGCGGCACGCCCATGGTTTCGGCCTGCTCGCGCTGCGCCTCGCTGACCGGCTCGGACTCAACGAAGTCCACCGGAACCGACTTGCCCCAGACACGCAGCACGACATGCGGTACCGCGAAGTCCTCGCGCAGATGGAAGTACAGCATGTGCGTAAGCGCCGGAAAATCCCGCGCGCCGGTCATCGCCACCGCCAGGCGGTGCACCTTCTCGCTGATGGCATCGTTTTCCTCGCCGAACTGGATCAGCTCCCCGAGCTTACTCTCGAGCAACTTGACCTTCTCGCGCAGCGTGACGATCTGGCGCTCGGAGAGCGGGATCGCCCGACCGCCGTAGGGATGCGGCACAAGAATCCGCTCCAGCAGCTCGGGATGCTGATCGAAGAACTGGGGATGCGTGCGAAGGAACTGCTCAATATCGTCTGACGTCATGGCTAGCGGCTCGCCCCTGCGTTGAGTTTCAGAAAAGCGCCTACAGTTCGATCGCGCCCTCGAACACGGTCTCGGCGGGGCCTTTCATCCAGACGGCATTGTCGCCGCCCTCCCAAGCGATGGTCAACGCTCCGCCGCGCGTTTCGACGCGCACCGGCGAGTCGAGCAATCCGCGCAGGATGCCCGATACCACCGCCGCGCAGGCGCCGCTGCCGCATGCAAGCGTCTCGCCGACGCCTCGCTCCCAGACACGCAGACGAATGCGATTACGCGTGACGACTTGCATGTAGCCCGCGTTCACGTGCTTGCGAAATCGCCAGTGGCGCTCGATGAGCGGACCCTGCGTCGAGACGGGCGCGGCCTCCACGTCGGGCACAACCTGAACCGCGTGCGGGTTGCCCATCGACAGCACCGCCATCTCAATGACCGCACCGCCCACTTCGATCGGTTGCATCAGCCCAATGCGCTCGGCGTCAAACGGCACCCGCGCATGCTCGAGGACCGGCGGCCCCATGTCGACCGAGACTTCGCCATCGGCCTCCAAGCGCGGCACAATGATGCCGCCGAGCGTTTCGACGCGAATCTCCCGCTTGCCCGTCAGGCCCCGATCATGCACGAAGCGAACGAAGCAGCGCGCACCATTGCCGCACTGCTCGACCTCGCCGCCATCCGCGTTGAAGATGCGGTAGCGAAAATCGACGTTGTCGCGTCCCGGTTTCTCCACGACCAGGATCTGGTCACAGCCGACCCCCGTGTGCCGGTCGGCAAGCCGCCTGAGCTGCTCGCGCGAGAGTTGCAGCGGAGCGGCGATCGAATCGAGCACGACGAAGTCGTTGCCCGCACCGTGCATCTTGGTGAACTCGACCCTCACGCGCGCGTTTGCGCCTTTCCGATCGGTGGGTCCGGCGCCTCAGCGTTGGAATCGATGCGAGCCGCGGTCTCTTCCGGCGCGATGCGCAGCCTACGGTATTCGACCGAGATGCAACGATCCATCGCCACGAACATTCCGGCGGCACGCGCACGCGCCGCCGCGGCCTCGTTGACGATGCCCTCCTGGATCCAGATCGCCGGCGATCCAAGCGCGATGCATTGCTCGACGATCAGGCCGACCTGCGACGCGGCGCGGAACACATTCACGAGGTCCGGCGCCTCGGGCAAATCGGCAAGTTGGGCGTACGCCTTTTCGCCCAGTACGGATTCGACCGCAGGCCGTACCGGAATCACCCGGTAACCCCAGTCCCTGAGCCGGCGCGCGATGCGGTGGCTCGCGCGCTCCGGCCGGGGCGACAGACCCACGACGGCGATCGAGCGCACGTGCCGCAGCAGCGCGCGCATCTCATCGTCCGAAGGATTCTCGAATCGCATGGCTTCGCCGCGCGATCATGCCAGCATTGCAGGTGCCGCGCATTTCAGATCGCGGCCCGCACTGCGGCGACAACGCGATCGACTTCCGCGTCGCCCAGCAGCGGGTGGATCGGCAATGAAAGCACTTCGCGTGAAGCGGACTCCGACGCGGGCAGGCTGCTCGCCGCATGCTCGGTCGCGTAGACCGGCTGGCGGTGCAACGGAATCGGATAGTAGATGCCGCTTGCGATCTGCGCCTTCTCGAGCGTCGCGCGAAGAGTATCGCGCTCGGTGGTGCGCAGCGTGAACTGGTGGTACACATGCGTGCCGCGACCGTGCTCGTAGGGCAGCGTGGGCGTCGCGCCGGCCAGTCTCGCGTGGTATGCCTGCGCCACCCGGCGGCGGTGCGCGTTGAAACCCTCGAGGTAGCGCAGCTTCACGCGCAGCACCGCGGCCTGGATCTCGTCGAGCCGGCTGTTGTATCCGACCACGTCGTGCTCGTAAGTACGCCGACTGCCGTGGTGGCGCAGCACGCGCAGTGCCTCGGCGTGACGCGCCTCGCGCACGGTGACGAGCCCTGCATCGCCACAGGCCGCAAGATTCTTGGTGGGGTAGAAGGAGAAGCAACCGAATTCGCCCCAGGCACCGGCACGGCGTCCCTCGTAGTCGGCGCCGAGCGCCTGTGCGCAATCCTCGACCAGCACCAGCGCCCGATCGCGGCAGATCGCAGCGATCTCGTCCAGCGCCGCACACTGGCCGAACAGATGCACCGCGATCACCGCGCGCGTACGCGTCGAGAGACAGGCTTCAAGCGAGCGCGGCGAAAGATTGAATGTCGCCGGATCGATGTCGGCGAACACCGGCCGTGCGCCCGTGTAAGACACCGCCTCCGCGCTTGCAATGAAGGTGAATGCGGGCACCACGACTTCGTCGCCCGGCCCCACGTCCGCGGCGCGCAATGCAAGGTGCAGCGCGTCGGTACCCGAAGCCACGGCCACGGCATGGTTCGCGCCGACATAGTTGGCAAGCTCCGTTTCGAGCGCTGCACCCTCCGGACCGAGGATGTAGCGTCCCGAGGCAAGCACCCGGCGCACCGCTGCGTCGATCTCGGGCGCGAGGGTACGGTACTCACCCGCCGGATCGACCATCGGCACGAAGCCCGCCGCGCTCTCGGTCCGGTCC
>JBFKUL010000039.1:0-16020 GCA_041635755.1 Burkholderiales bacterium
ATCCTCGACAAATTGGCCGAAGCGCTGGGCTCGATCGACGTGCAGAAGTTCGAGAACGACGACCTTTCCGAAGCCCAGGTCAAAGCGGCCTATCTGGAGTACAGAAACAGAATCGCAACCGGTCGCAAACGCGCGTCGAAGCGCCGCACGCGCGGGGGCGGTGCCTGAGCGCGGCTTCGCGGTGTGCCCGCGGCCGTTCCGGTCCCTCTATGCTCCTCGCTCTTACGCTTCTTGCCTGCATTGGTGCCGGAACGGTCGGCGGCATCTTCTTCGCCTTTTCCACCTTCGTCATGAAAGCGCTGGCCCAGCTGCCCGCGAACCAAGGAGTCGCCGCGATGCAGCGCATCAACGTGGTGGTGCTCAATCGGCTTTTTCTGGGGCTGTTCATGGGCACAGCGGTGCTGACCGCGGCTTGTATCGTGGCCGCCTTCCTGCCCTGGAGCGCGCCGCGCTCCGCGTATCTGCTTTCAGCCAGCCTGCTCTATCTGGGCGGGACGTTCTTCGTCACCGTGGCGTTCAACGTGCCCCGAAACGAGCGGCTCGGACGACTGGCGGCGGAATCCCCGGAAGCCGCGGCGTACTGGTCGGTCTACGTGCGCGAATGGACGAAATGGAATCACGTACGGACCGTCGCGTCGTTGGCTTCCGCGGCTTGCAGTGCTGCGGCCTTGGCCACCATCGCTTAAGAAGGCTCGCGTCATGGGCACCCACAACGACGTATGGCCGAACGGCAAACCCGAAGTCGGACACAGCGCGCGGCGATCGAGAGCCATCACCGCGCGCGACATCGAGCTCTTTACCGAGATCAGCGGCGACCGCAACCCCCTGCACTACGACGAGGAGGTTGCCCGCGCGACGCGTTTCGGCGGCATCGTCGTGCAAGGGGGGATCACCAGCGCCATCCTGAACGCGGTCGTGGCCGAGGACCTGCCCGGGCCCGGTACGGTGTTCCTGCAGGTCAACTGGGCCTTCAAGGGACCGGCGCGGCCCGGCGATACCATCACCGGCGAGGTGAAGGTCACCAAAGTGAGGCAAGACAAGCCCATTACGGAGCTCGAGACCCGTGTCTTGCTCGCTGACGGCACCGTCGTTCTGGAGGGCAGCGCCGTGTGCTACACCATGCCGATTCGCCGGTAGCCTGCGCGCGCAACGCTAACTCTCGGACCATGCAACGCCGTCTTACAGCCGCATCGGCTTGCCGTATCCGGTGAGCTCGAGGTAGCCACGCCCGGCCGGTGCGCCCTCGCGAAGAGCCCTGACCGCTCCCTCCCAGTAGATCGTGCCGGTGCTCGCGCGCGCGTCGAGCTCCTGGTCGTCCATCAGCGGCGCGAGCGTCCACGCCTCGCTTCCCGCGCTCACCCGCATCTCAACCGGATACTCGGTGCCGGTGCGCGGAGAGCGCCAGGTCCGCAGCGGCTCGAGGCTGATTTCGCCCGGCGCAAACGTGCGCCGGCTTCCGTCGGCGCGTCGGAGCGTGCCGCCGGCCCAGTACACGCCCGCCTCCTTCGAGCGCATGCGAAACGCCATCAGCGCACCGCCGCCGTCCAGGTTCACGCCGCACCAGTCCCAGCCGGCGGCTTCGGGCGCGAGATAGGCGCTCGACCATTCATGATCGAGCCACGCGCTCCCCCGCACGCGCATCGCTCGGCTTGCGTGCTCGATGCGCCCGGACACGGCCAGATGCGGTCGGCTGTAGTAATAGCTCGCCTCCGCGGGCCGGGTGCCTTTTCGGCTCAGTCCCGCTTCACCCTGGAGCAGCGGCGCATCGCGCGCCTCGAACGCAAGCTCGAGCGCAAAGTCGCGCGCCGGGATGCGGGCGCGATAGGTCGAGCCCACAAGCTCGATACGCCAGTCGTCGATCCACGCGTGCGTCGTTTCCTCCGCCGCGCCGGCGAGCCCGAGCGCGGTCCGCGACGCTCGCTCGTCCTGACGCAGCCTGCCGTGCGTCGGATCCGCGAGCGCGGCGTGGGCGAAGATCACCTGGCGCAGCGCGAAGCGACTTGGGTTGTCCGACTCGATCTCGGGCCGTGCACGAAAGAAGGTGACCTGGAAGCCGAGCGGCTGCAGTTGTGCCTCAGTCTCGAGCCAGCCCGTGACGTACCACCACTCGGTGCGAAATTCCGGATGCGCGCCATGATCGCGCGGAAAGACGAGCGGCCGCGCGACCACAGGCGGATAGCGGACCTTCGCTGCGCGCGCCCAGGGCGCGATGACCAATGCGCCGGCGGCACCAAGGAACGTCCGGCGGCGCATCACCAGTCCTCGCGCACCGCGCGCACCGGCGCCATACCCATCGCCTCGCGTCCCGAAAAGTACGCCGTGAGCGCCGCAAGCAACACGATCACCGCGGCGAGACCCGCGAGCACCGCGTACGGCGGATACAGGTCCATGGTCCAGTTGAACGACTGGCGATTCACCACGAAGATCAGCACCAGGCTGATGGCGCCTCCCACTGCGAGGCCCGCAAGCGCGCCGAGCAGTGCAAGAAAGCCGCCCTCGGCCGCGAGCATGGCGCCGATCTGCGCGCGCGTCATGCCGAGGTGTCGCAGCATGCCGAACTCGCGTCTGCGCGCGAGCACGATCGCCCCGAGACTCGATGAAAGTCCGAACAGTCCGACCAGCACCGCCACGGCCTCGAGCGCATAGGTCACCGCGAAGCTGCGATCGAAAATGCGCAGCGATACCTCGCGGATCTCCGCGGGCTCGCCGATGTCGATCTGCGCGCCGCCCGGCAGCGCGCGCAGAGCCGCTATGGCGTCGCCAGCGCTCGTACCCGGCGCGAGCCAGAGCGCCGCGTCGTTCGCGCGTGCGTCGCCCGAGAGTTCGGCGTAGATCCTGCGCTCCAGCACGATCGCGCCGTGCTGGCGCGCATAGTCACGCCATACGCCGGCGACCACGAACGCGTGGCGTGCGCCCGCGATCGGCAGCTCGACGCGTCGCCCCGGGTCGAAGCCGTAGAGCTCGGCGACCGCCTCGCTCACCCAGATGGGCGGCGGATCGCCCTGCTTCGGAGCGTAGGGTTTGCCGACCAGCGGCAACAGTGCGGGTGCGCCCTCGGGCGGCAGCTCGCGCGCAATCAGCGAAATCGCCTGGCGTGATGGATCCAGCGTGACGCGCGCGCTGCGCAGGAACTCGGCGCGCGCCACCTGCGGCAACGCGCGCACGCGTGTCTCGAAGGCCGGCTCGAGATAGCCGGTCTCGCCCGCGTGCGTGGTGCGGAAATACAGATCTGCCGGCAGCACGTGGTCAAGCCAGTCGTCCACCGACTGGCGGAACGAGGACACCATGATCGCCATCGCCACCATCAGCGCGAAGCTCGCCACGATCGCGGCAAGGCTGACGATCGCCTGCCCCGGCGCGCCGCGCAGCTGCGCGAGCGCCAACGCGAGCGGCACCTGGCGCGGCATCGGCAGCGCGCCGAGCACCGTGCGCGACAGCCGCGGCATGAGCGCGATCCCGCCGACCAGCAGGCACGCAATTGCAAGGTAGCCGAACACGGGAATGCCCCCGATCGGTCCGAGCTGCGCGAGCACAAGGCCGGCGGCGGCGAGCAAGACCCCGGGCCAAAACGTAGGTACGCCGCCGAGCATGCGTGCCTCGTCGCCTGCCTTGAGCGCTTGCGCAGGCGGCACGCGCGCCGCATCAAGCGCGGGAATCAGGGCGCCGGCGAGCGCCACCAAGATCCCCACCGAGGCGTAGAGTAGCGCGATGCCCGGCGCAAAAGCGAGTTCGGGGGTCACGCCGCGAAACAGGCCAGCACCCAGATCCGCTCCCGCCAGACGCACCGCCACGTGCGCGAGTGCGTAGCCGAGCGCAACTCCAAGCACGCTGCCCAGGAGCCCGACCGCGGCGGCTTCGGCGAGCACCAGCCGAGCGAGCCCAACGCGCTCGAGGCCCAGCACGCGCAGCAGCGCATGCTCGCCGCGGCGGCGCGCGATCTCGAGCGCCTGCGCCGAGAACACCAGGAACCCGCCGGTAAACAGCGCCACCATCGCCAGCACGTTCAGGTTGACGCGATAGGCACGCGACGGATTGGCGCTGCGCGCCGCCTCCGCCGATACGGACACCACGTGCACGCCGGGCGGCAAGCGCTCGGCGATGCGCGCGCGGACCGATTCGGCATCAACGCCGGACGCAAGCCGCAGGTCGATGCGGTTCAGCTCGCCCAGACGGTCGAGCCGCCACTGCGCCGTGGCGAGATCGGTAAGCGCCGCGATGCCCGGCAGCACGCCCGCCGGCAGCACCCCGGCGATGTGGAGCTCGACCGTGGCGAGTCCTACTACCAGGCGCAGCCGGTCGCCTTCGCCGAGGCCGAGCGCGCGCGCCGCCTGGGGCGTGAGGAACACCTTGTCCGGCTCGAGCAGCGCGAAACGCTGGTCGGGCTCGATCGCAAGCAGCGCCGGCTGGAGCCGCGCAGCCCGCAGCGCGTCGATGCCCGCCACCCGGATGCCCCGCTCCGCGTTCGGCAGGCCCGCGTCGAGCTCGAGCACCGGGCTTGCCGCGGCGACACCGGGCAGCTGAGCAAGTTCGGCATAAAGCGTTTCCGGAAAGCCGCCTCGTCCGCCGCGCACCTCGAGGTCAGCCTCCCCCGCGACCAGGCGCACCGCCGCCGCGAGCTCGTCCACTGCGGCACGATTGATCAGGTGCACGGCGAAGCCGAGCGCCACGCCGAGCGCTATGCCCAGCGCGGCGAGCATGGCCCGGCCGCGCTGGTGCGCGAGGCGGGCGTTCAGGGCGAAAAGCAGGCGCAACATGAGGAACCCTCGTCCCACTATACTTTCTAACAGCGATCAACGGAGGGCCCCATGGCGCCGCGCCTGCTATCTGTCGTCGTTCTAGTCGCCCTGCTTGCGGTCGCGCCGCTTGGCGCTCGGGCACAGATCACGAGCCCCCACGCGCACGAGATTCCGGACTGGTTCGCGCAGACGTTCCTCGATTTTCGCGAGGACGTGGCCGACGCCGCCAAGCAGGGCAAGCGCCTGATGGTGTACTTCGGCCAGGACGGCTGCCCCTATTGCGCGGCGCTGTTCAAGACCAGCTTCACGCAGCCCAAGCTGGTCGAGAAGAGCAAGCGGATGCTGATGCCGATCGCGATCAACATCTGGGGCGATCGCGAAGTCACCTGGCTCGACGGCAAATCGATGAGCGAGAAGGAGTTCGCCAAGCTGCTGAAGGTGCAATTCACGCCCACGATCCTGTTTTTCGACGAGAAAGGCGAGATCGTGGTGCGCCTGAACGGCTACTATCCGCCGCACCGCCTGGATGCGGTGATCGATTACGTCGGCGGCAGGATGGAGAAGAAGCTCCCCTTTGCCCAGTACATGCAAAACGCCGTGCGCGAGGTTGCAAGCGAGACCCTGCACGAGCAGCCCTTCCTGATGAAGAAGCCTCTCGACCTGCGGCGCTCGGGCGCATCGAAGCCGCTCGCGGTGCTTTTCGAGTCGCCCTTTTGCGCCGGCTGCGACGAGATGCACAAGGAAGGCTTTGCGCGCGCCGAGGTCAAGGCGCAGCTTGCGCGCTTCGACGTGGCGCGCATATCGCTGCTCGACGGCGCGGAGCTCGTCACCCCGCAAGGCACGCGCATGCGCGGCGACGAGTGGGCACGCGCGCTCAAGATCGCGTATACGCCGAGCGTCGTCTTCTTCGACCTCAAGGGGCGCGAGGTATTCCGCACCGAAGCGTACGTACGGCCGTTTCACCTCGCCGGTTCGTTCGACTACGTCGGCTCGGGGGCGTACGCCAAGGAGCCCTCCTTCCAGCGCTTCCTGCAGGCGAAGGCCGAGCACATGCGTGAGCGCGGCCAGGCGGTCGAGCTCTGGAAATAGCGGCGCCGCGCAGCGGCCCGCGGCGCATTGTCGAACCGTCGTTGACACTCGCAGTGCGGGTTGCGATCATGGCGCGCCGCCCACCGGGCGGCGTTTTCGCTGCGGAATCAGAACCTACCATGCCCCGCATCACCGCTTCCCCGGCGCTTTCGCGCCTGCGCATCCTCGATCTCACCCGGGTGCGCGCCGGCCCGACCTGCGTGCGCCAGTTCGCCGACTTCGGCGCCGACGTCATCAAGATCGAGACCACCGAGCCCGAGGACCTGGGCGGCGCACGCGAGGGCGCGGATTTCCAGAACCTGCACCGCAACAAGCGCTCGATCACGCTCAATCTGAAGACGCCCGAGGGTCAGGCGGTGTTCGCCAGGCTCGCGAAGAGCGCCGACGTGGTGGTGGAGAATTACCGCCCCGACGTCAAGCAACGCCTCGGCATCGATTACGAATCGCTGAAGAGGATAAATCCCCGCATCATCCTCGCGTCGATCTCGGGCTTCGGGCAGGACGGTCCCTATGTCTCGCGCCCGGGGTTCGATCAGATCGCGCAAGGGCTCTCCGGAATCATGTCGGTGACCGGAAAGCCCGGCGAAGGTCCCATGCGCGTCGGCGCGGCGGTCGCTGATGTCGCTGCGGGATTGCTTGCCGCGCTCGGCATCATGACCGCGCTGCTTGAGCGCGAGCAATCGGGAGAAGGCCAGTGGGTGCAATCGAACCTGCTGCAGGCCGGCATCACGCTGCTCGATTTCCAGGCCGCGCGCTTCACCATGTCGGGCGAGGTGGCACCGCAGCTCGGCAACGACCATCCAACCAGCATGCCGACCTCGGCCTACAAGACTGCAGACGGCTATATGAACGTCGCGGCCGCGGGCACCGTCATCTGGAAGCGCCTGTGCGAGGCCATCGGCAGGCCCGAGCTCGCCGAGCACCCGGACTACGCGAGCGCCGAGAAGCGCGCAACGAACCGCAAGGCGCTGAACGCCGAGATCGACCGCGCGCTGGCGAAGAAGAAGACCGCCGAGTGGGTCGAGATCCTGAACGAGGCCGGCGTGCCCTGCGGTCCGATCTACTCCATGGACCAGGTGTTCGCCGACCCGCAGGTGAAACACCTTGGCGCGGCAGCCGAAGTCATGCATCCGAGCCTTGGCACGCTGCACATCCTGAATCAGCCGATCAAGCTTTCGCGCACGCCGGCCCGGATCGCCACTGCCACACCCGAGCGCGGCATGCACACCGACGAGGTGCTGCGCGAGGCCGGTCTCACTGACGCCGAGATCACGGCGCTGCGCAACAAGAAAGTCATAACCTAGGACCCCCTGCAATGGCCGAGCTCAAAGTCGTGCGCGACGGCGCGGTAGCGACCGTTCTGTTTTCCAATCCCGCCAAGCTGAACGCGATGAGCTACGACATGTGGCTCGGGCTGCCGAAGCTGCTCAAGTCGCTCGAGGGCGATCGCTCAGTGCGCACGATCGTTTTCGCCGGCGACGGCGAAAAGGCGTTCGTATCCGGCGCCGACATCTCGCAATTCGAGAAAGTGCGGGGCACCGCGGATGCGCAGGCCGAGTACAACAAGGCGGTCGAGCTCGCCTACACCGCACCGATGCAGTGCATGAAGCCGGTGATCGCCAAGGTGCGCGGCGTGTGCTTCGGCGGCGGCCTCGGGCTCGCCGCGGCCTGCGACGTGCGCTTTGCTTCCGACGACGCCACCTTCCGCATGCCCGCAGCGCGGCTCGGCCTGGGCTACAGCTACTCGGGCGTGCGCCGCTTCATGAACGTGCTGGGCGCGGCCAACACCGCCGACATCTTCTTCTCGGCGCGCAAGTTCGATGCCGCGGAGGCGCTGCGCATGGGCTTCGTATCGCGCGTCGTGCCCGCCGCGGAGCTCGACCGCACGGTCGCCGAGTACTGTGCCGTCATCGCCGAGAACGCACCGCTGACCATCGCGGCCGCCAAGTTCGCCGTCCAGCAAGGCATGAAGGACCCGGCCGATCGCGACGTCGCCATGGCGCAGAAGATGGTCGAGGCCTGCTTCGCGAGCGTCGATCACAAGGAAGGCCGAACGGCCTTCATGGAAAAGCGCAAACCGAAGTTCCAGGGGCGCTAGCGCTGCCGCGATTGCTGTCGCCTGCGACGCTGACTACACTGGGAGGCATCCGGAGAGGCCCATGCCCACCGTCCGGTTCACGCAGAACATCCAGCGCCATGTCCCCTGCCCGACGCGAGACGTCTCCGGCAGCACGGTGCGCAGCGTGCTCGAGGCGTACTTCGCCGACAACGCGCCGGCGCGCGGCTACGTGCTCGATGACCAGGGAAAGCTGCGCAAGCACATGGCCGCGTTCGTCGACGGCCAGCAGATTCTCGACCGTGAGCGCCTGAGCGACAAAGTCGCCTCGAACGCGGTAGTCGATGTCGTGCAAGCCCTGTCGGGAGGCTGAGCAGCGCCATGAGCGTGCGCTTTCACGTCGCCACCCGCAAGGGCCTGTTCACGGTGGAGCGCGGGTCGGCGCGCTGGTCGATCGCGCACACGAGCTTTCTCGGCGACAACTGTAACCTGGTGCTGCACGACCCGCGCGACGGCAGCCTCGTCGCCGCGCTCGATCACGGGCACTTCGGCGTCAAGATGCACCGTTCGCGCGATGGCGGCGCATCGTGGAAGGAGATCGCGGCGCCGACCTATCCCCCGAAGCCAGAAGGTTATGTGCCGAAAATGCCGGCGCAGGGCCAGCCTGCGGAATGGTCGCTCAAGCTCGTCTGGGCGCTAGCCGCGGGTGGCCACCGGGAACGTGGCGTGCTCTGGTGCGGCACGCAGCCCGGCGGTCTGTTCAGATCGGAAGACGGCGGCGAATCGTGGGCGCTCAACCGGCCGCTGTGGGACGATCCGCGCCGCGAGGAATGGATGGGCGGCGGCGCCGATTCTCCTGGTATCCACTCGATCTGCGTCGATCCACGCGATCCCGCACACCTGGTCGTCGCGGTATCGTGCGGCGGCGTGTGGACCACGTGCGATGCCGGCGCGAGCTGGAAGCTCGCCGGGAAGGGCCTGCGCGCCGAGTTCATGCCGCCCGAGCGCCAGTACGACCAGAATGTCCAGGACGTGCACCTCGTCGCACAATGCGAGGCGCAGCCCGATGCCGTCTGGGCGCAGCACCATAACGGCATCTTCCGCTCGCACGACGCGGGCGAGACCTTCAGCGAGATCAAGAACGTGAAGCCTTCAGTGTTCGGTTTTGCGGTCGCCGCGCACCCGCGCGATCCCGGCACCGCGTGGTTCGTTCCCGCAATCAAGGACGAAAAGCGCTACCCGCCCGATGGCCGCGTGGTCGTCACGCGCACGCGCGACGCGGGCCGCAGCTTCGAGGTGCTCTCGCAAGGACTGCCCCAGGAGCACGCGTACGATCTCGTCTACCGCCACGCGCTCGATGTCGACGGCAGTGGTGAGCGCCTCGCGTTCGGCTCGACCACCGGATCGGTGTGGGTGAGCGAGGATGCGGGCGATTCGTGGCAGACTGTCTCGCTCAATCTGCCGCCCGTTTACGCCGTGCGCTTCGAGAAGCGCGGCTAGCCTTCAGCGCGGCCGGTCGCCGGCGAGCGTGATCCGCAGCATCACGCGCCGGAAGCCGTGATAGTCGTTCACCGGATTGTGCTGCGCGCAACGATTGTCCCAGAGCGCGATCGACGCCGGCTGCCAGACGAAGCGGCAGGTGAACTCGGGCCGAATCTGGTGCTGGAACAGGTAGTGCAGGATCGGCCGTGACTCTTCCTCGCTCATGCCTGCGATCCGGACCGTGTGACCAGGATTCACGTAGAGCGCCTTGCGCCCGGTCTCGGGATGCGTACGCACGATCGGGTGCTCGGCGGCGAAATCGGTCCTGGTGCCGGCGCGCCCGTCGGTCTTGATGCGGTCCTCGCGCGTCTTCGAGGCGTCGGCTTTGGTCGACGTATTGACGCCCTTCAGCCCGTCGAGCAGCTGCTTCATGCCCTCGGACAGCGACTCGTACGCAAGATACATGTTGGCAAAGAGCGTATCCCCGCCGTACGGCGGGATTTCGCGCGCGAGCAGCATCGAGGCCATTGGCGGCTCGTCCAGGTACGTGGTGTCCGAGTGCCAGATGCCACCGAAGTTGACCTTCTCGTGCTCGAGCTTCTTCACCTCGATGATCTTGGGAAAGCCCTCGATGCCCTTGACCAGAGGGTATTCGATCGGCGCGCCCAGGCGCTCGGCGAACGCCATGAACTGCTCCGGAGTGAGCGGCTGGTCGCGAAAGAAGATCACCAGATGCTCGAGCCACGCCGCGCGGATCGCAGCGACCTGCTCCTCGGCGAGCTTTCTCGACAGATCGACGCCGTGCAGTTCGGCACCGAGCGCGCCGGCAATGCGCTTTACCTCGAGAATGCGGTCGCGTTGCACGTTTTGCGAGCTCGTGACGACGTTGGGCAGGGCCAAAGTATAGCGCCCTCACGCGTTTACCCGGTCGCCGCGCAGCGACAGCGCAAGCGCTTGTACACAAACAGCATTCAGGAGTTCGTGAACTGTTTCCGTGCCACTGCAGCGACAAAGCGCGTCAGCGCAGCGTCGCACAGGGTTTTCACGCGCTCTCGAAGTACTTGATTTCCAAACGCTCCCCGAAGCAGGCATCGACCTTGCATCAAGAGAGCCGCGAGCGGCGCAGCTGTTCCAGTTTCTCGCCGGAAGGAGGGACAAGTGCACATCGGAAGTAGCGGCCGGGCGATCACAATGTCCGTCACACGCGCCGCCGCGCCTCCGCTCTCTGATGACACGGCAGGGCGCATTCGATGGAGCGCCATGGCCGTCGCCCCTTTTCCGCACCCTGTGCGTCTTGCGCTGGTCGCCTCGATCGCACTGGCGCTGATACCGGTTCCCGCGCCCGCCGAGCCCCCCTCGCACGCGCCGGCGCACGGCTGGCGCAACAAGCACGATGGGCACTACGTCGGCTACACCGGCCGGGGATGGAAGCGTGACTACGGCGTGATCCACGGCCGCTGCAACACCGAAGCGATCGGCGCCGTGCTCGGCGGTGCCACGGGTGGCGCGGTCGGCGCCCAGATCGGCAAGGGGGACGAGCGCGCGTTCGCGGTGCTCGTCGGCGCCGCGGTCGGCGCGGTCATCGGCGCGCGCATCGGTCGCGATCTCGACGAATCCGACCGCGCATGCATGGGGCATGCACTCGAGCTCACACGCGACAACCGCACCGTATTCTGGAAGAACACCGAAACCGGCACGAGCTTCGAGATGACCCCGGTACGCGGCTTCGAGAAAGGCACGGCGATTTGCCGTGATTTCGTCACGCGTGCCACAGTCGGGGTGAATTCCCAGGTCATGGAAAGCACCGCCTGCCGCAGCCGCGACGGCGAGTGGCTATTCCTGCGCTGAACGAGAACGGCGTTTCGGCGACCGCCTCACCCGCCGCCGATTTTCCCGAAAGCGCGATTCTGCACCCTGGCGTATTCCGATCGGAATGCGCTGCCCCTGCCTCGATGCTTTATTCAAGCGCCAGGAACTATTGCCCGTCGCTCGAGCAGTCGTTCCAGTGCGGTCACCGATCCGCGCGATGACCTGTTGTCGTCGGATGACAGTTTCGCTAGATCTTCATACAAACGATTACACGATGGATCGAGAAGAAATCAACAGGAGAAAAAAAGCGGCACGGATATGATGGCCGCCGAGATCCAACCTTCACTTTATTCGATGCCCGATATCGCGCCCCTGGACCTGCAGCTCCACCCGGAAGTACGACAGGTAGTTTCATCCTTCATGTCGCGAGTGCGTGTGCCCGAGGCCACGCTCTGTTTCATCAAGGGCCGTGCCAGCGGCGATTCCCACGAGAGCTGGATGCTCGGCGCCTATTTTCCGGAGGATCTGGCCGAAATCGAGACCCTCGGCAAGCCGATCCTCTACTCGGTCGACGACCTCGTCATCGCGATTCCCCGCCAGGCCGAGGAACTGGCGGGCAAGGCGATCCGTTGGGCCAACGGACGCCTGGTCGTGACCGGCCGCAACCCGGACGCCTGACCCCACGCGAATCATCGGGGCTCAGGTCCCGGCGCGCCGGCATTCCGTTGCTCGCAAAGGCGCGCCTGCGGGTACTTCGCGAACTCACGCGTTGAGCGTAATCTAGCCGCCAGGCCGGATGCGGCGCGCCGCCTGCGTGCCCAGACCGGAATCCGAGGCTTGCTCATGTCGCCGCTCGAACAACTCCGCTGGGCCGCCGCGCCGGTTCCGACCCGAAGCGTCTCGCTCGTGCTTGGCGCGGTGATGGTCATGGCGATTGCAGGCCTGCTCGCGACCTACTACGAGCTGCCCCAGGCGCTCGGCGCCCTGCTCGCGCTGCTGATGCTGGCCGCGTGGCTGGTGGGCGTTTGCGGCATGGTCGGGTACTTCCGCTGGTTCTTCAATCCGAAATCCCATCTTCCTAGCGCAAGCGAAACGAATCACCCGAAAGAATGATGCGCGTGCCCCCCCGGCGCCGACGCGCGTAACACTCGTCCATCATCGTCGATCGAAAGGAACTCGCCATGCAACGCGCCGATCTCGCAGGTTCCACTCGAAGACTGATGGAGATCGCGGTCACCTTCCTGAAGATCGGCGCGACCGCCTACGGCGGCCCGGCGATCATGGGCATCATGCAGGCCGAGCTGCAGGAGAGGCGCCAATGGGTCACCAAGGAGCGCTTCATCGAGGGCCTGTCGCTCGTCAACATGCTGCCCGGGGCGGCGGCGACCCAGCTCGGGATCTTTCTCGGCTATTCGCGCGGTGGCTGGTGGGGCGGCTTGCTCGCAGGGTTGTGCTTCGTGCTGCCCGCGTTCCTCATCATGCTCGCGCTGACCCTGAGCTATGCGGCGTTCGGAGCGACGCCCTTGATGAAAGGGGCGCTCTACGGCTTGGGACCGGTGGTCATCGCGATCTTCCTGGTCGCGGTCTATCGCCTGGGACGCACGGCGGTGGCCACGGTGCAGCAGCTCATCATCACCCTGGCGGCGGTGAGCGCCGCCGCGTTCAGCCCGTTGGGCATCGTGCCGATTCTCGCGCTCGCGGGTGGTGTGGGGGTGCTGCTGTTTCACTCCCGCAGGCTGGGCGCGATCGTGCTCGGCGTCCTGATCGTGCTGGTCGTAGCGCCCTACGTCGTGCCGTGGTCGTTTCTGCAGTTCGCACCGACGGCGGAAAAAATGGGCGGCCTGCCAGGGCTGCTCGATATCGGGGCGTTCTTCCTCATGGTGGGCGCGTTCTCCTTCGGCGGCGGCTTAACGCTGATCGCTTTCATCCAGGACCAAGTCGTCAATCAATATCAGTGGCTCACGCAGCGCGAGTTCATCGACGGCCTGGCGCTCGGCCAGTTCACCCCAGGGCCGATCCTGATGGTTTCGGCCTACGTCGGTTACAAGCTCGCGGGTTTTGTCGGCGCCGCGGTCGCCGCGGCGGCTATCTTTCTGCCGGCGTTCGTGCTCATGCTCAGCCTCGTTCCGATGCTCGAGCGTGCGCGCAAGCTGCTGTGGACGAAAGCAGCGATGAAAGGCATCGGGCCCGCGGTCATCGGGGTACTCGCAGTATCGCTCACGCAGATGGCACCGCACGCCCTGCCCGACCCGATCGCGGTGGGGCTCTTCCTCGGCACCGTGACGGCGATGCTCGCCTGGCGCGTCGGCGCCATCAAGCTGATGCTCGCGGGCGCACTGCTGGGTGTGCTGAAGGACCGTTGGCTGTCGCTGCCCGGCGTTCGGGGTTTGATGTAGGAACCCCGGCTCGCCCCAGGCGAAGCGCTAGGCTTCGAAGCGATCGAGCACCTGCCCCGGTCCGGCTTCAAGCGGCATGTAGTCCTGCCCATCGAACACCTGCACGCCGTTTACCCACACGCCATGCACGCCCTTCGGTCGGCGGATCATGCGCGTGCCGCCGCCGGGAAGATCGGCGAGGCGTTCGAGTCCCGAGACGCCGACCTTCGCCGGATCGAATAGCAGCAGGTCGGCCCAGGCGCCCGGCGCAATGCGGCCGCGCTCGGGGATGCCGTAGCGCCTGGCCGGGTGGCTCGTCAGGCGCCGCACACCCTCTTCCAGCGTAAACGTGCCCGTCTCGCGCACCCAGTGCGCGAGAAAGTGCAATCCGAAGCCGGCATCGCACAAGAAAATCAGGTGCGCCCCGGCATCGGAGAGGGCCACCACCCCGGCATCATGCTTGAGCAACGGCGCGACGCCAGCGTCGTTGTTCTGGAACAGCTTGGCGACGAAGCGCGTCTCGAGATTCTCCGCGAGCGCGGTGTCGAAGAAGAAATCGAGAGGATCCTTGCTCGCCTCCCGCGCGCGCCGCGCCACGTTAGTGCCGTCGGGCAGCTCGATCTTGGCCCAATCGCCGTAAAACAGGATGCCCTGCTTCGGGGTCTTCAGATTTTCCCGCAGGCGCGCGCGGAAGGCCGGATCGGCGTAAATCCCAGGCAGCTCCTGCGGCTTTGCTTTCTTCACGCGCTCGAACGCATCGTGCGAGAGCATCGGATAGGGCTCGGCAAGCGTGAAGTCGAATGACAGCGGCTGGCAGCTGGTATGGATGTACACCTGCCGTCCGCGCGCGTTCGCCGCCGCGCAGCGCGCGTACCAGTCGAGCGCCTTGCCCGGCGCGGCCTCGTTGTACATGGTGATCACGGTGACGATGAACGCCGGCCGGCCGCTATGCGCCGAAAGCGCTTCCATGTACTCGGGCGTGCCCCGCGAACCGGTCGACATGACGAAGATGCCGCGACCCGACTCGCCCATCGCGCCGACCAGCGTCTTCAGCTCCTCATCCGAGGCGATGGTGGAAGGCATCGGCAGTCCGCCGTAGCCGGCATGATTCGGCGAGAACGACGAAGCGAACCCCGCGGCGCCGTGCGCCATCGCCTCAGCGACCATCGCGCGCATGCGCGCGAGCTCTTCATCGGTCGGCTCGGCGCGCGTCGAAGCCTCCTCGCCCATCACCGCAGTGCGTAGCGTGGAATGACCGAACAGCACCCCCACGTTGGCGTAGGGTCGCGCGCGACGCAGCTGCTGCATGTACTCGGGAAAGGTTTCGAACTCCCAGCGCGTGCCGGCGAGCAGCGCCTCGAGATCCATGCCTTCGACTACCGAAAGGTTCTTCACCATGGTCTCGCGCAGGGGCTTCGGACAGGGCGCGATGCCAAAGCCGCAGTTGCCGAGGATCGCCGTCGTCACCCCGAGCGAAGGCGATGGCGAGATCGTCGGGTCCCAGGTGATCTGCGCGTCGTAATGGGTGTGCAGGTCGATGATGCCCGGCATCAGCGCGAGGCCGCCGGCATCCACGCGCTCGCGAGCACCGTCTCTTACCGCCCCGACTTCGGCGATCCGCCCGGCGCTGATCGCGACGTCGGCGACGCGGCTCGCCTTGCCGCTACCGTCGTAGACCGCCGCACCGCGGATCAGCAGATCGTGCATCGGGCCTCCTTGAGCTCCGCGGGTCGAAGCGCCGGTTGGCGAGCGCCGCGGCGATGTGGATCTTATAGGGGTCGAACACGCCGCCAGCGATGCCCCGGCGCCAAGTGTCGCGCAGCTGCTTTTGCTTGGCGGTCGGGCGAAAGTCCATGGGGTTTCCCGGGATCTGGAGCAGAGCCGATTAGGAACGCAGTCTATATGCGCCGCGCCGGAACCGGTCTACTTTGTCTCGCCAAGCGGATTGACGGTGCGTGCGCACGGGGTGCAGAATCGCAATCGACATGTAACCGATTACATTCAGCGCCGCCTCACGGCGCCACGAATAGGATCTCACATGAAGAGCTACATCAAACAAGCGCCGCCGCCAGCGCCGCAGGACCGCACCCGCCTCGAGGAAACGGTGCGCAAGATGCTCGCCGCGCTTGCCGCGAGCCGGGATGAGGCGGTGAAGCGCTACGCGCGCGAGCTCGACCGATGGGACAGCGGCACGTTCAGGGTTTCCGAGGACCAGGTTCGCAAGGTCGCCAAGCAGCTGCCCGAGTCCTTCAAGGCCGATTTCGAGTACTCGCTCAAGCAGGTCACCGAGTTTGCCAAACGCCAACTCGAGACGCTGCGCAGTTTCGAGACCGAGATCGAACCCGGCATCATCCTCGGGCAGAAGATGATTCCCGTGGAGCGTGTCGGGTGCTACGTGCCGGGCGGCAAGTTTCCGCTGGTGGCCTCGGCGATTATGAGCGTTGGCACGGCCAAGGCGGCGGGCGTGTCGTAC
>JBFKUL010000040.1:0-15934 GCA_041635755.1 Burkholderiales bacterium
CAGCAGATGGACCGCATGCTCGACCAGACGGTGGGCTCGGTGCGACGCATCTCGGCCGACCTGCGCCCCCTGATGCTCGACGACCTCGGGCTGGCCGATGCGGCGCAGTGGCTGGTGGACGACTTTGCGCGGCGCTCGGGGGTCGAATGCCGGCTCTACCTCGCCGAGGGGGAGGCGCTCGACATCGTCGAGCGTGCGGCCGCCACCACCGTATACCGTGCGCTGCAGGAATCGCTCACCAATATCGCGCGCCACGCGAAGGCGCGCCACGCCTGGGTCATGCTCGGCCTGAACGACGGTGCGATCGAGCTCGAGGTCGAGGATGATGGTCACGGCATTGCTTCCGAGGATCTCGCCAAGGCACGCTCGCTCGGCCTGAAGGGCATGCGCGAGCGCGCGCTGTACCTGGGCGGCTCGGTCGAGGTGTCGCGAGCACCGCGCGGCGGCGCTCGGGTGCGCCTGCGCGTGCCGGTGCGCGCCGCGCGCGCAGAGACCCAAGCATGATCCGCATTCTGCTCGCCGACGACCACCAGCTGGTGCGCGACGGCCTGAAGCGCATCCTCGGCGCCGCGTCCGACCTCGAGGTCGCGGGCGAAGCGGCGAGCGGCGACGAGGCGCTCGCCCTGGTCAAGATGAACGACTACGACCTCGCGCTGCTCGACATGTCGATGCCAGGCCTCGCCGGCATTGCGCTCATCAAGCGGCTGCACGCCGAGAAACCGAAGCTGCGCATCCTGGTGCTCTCGATGCACGGCGAGGACCAATACGCCTCGCGTGCGCTCAAGGCCGGCGCCTCGGGCTACCTCACCAAGGACAGCGCCTCGGCGCAGCTGGTGGGCGCGATCCGAAAAGTTGCCGCAGGTGGCGTGCACATCAGCGACGCGGTGGCCGCCAGCCTGGTCAGCGCCGTGGCGGGCGGCGATGCGCCGCCGCATGCAGCGCTTTCGGATCGCGAGTTCGAGGTCTTCAAGCTGCTTGCCGCAGGCCGCGCGCCGACCGAGATCGCCGCGCAGATGCACCTGTCGGTGAAAACCGTCAGCACCCACAAGGCGCGCATTCTGCAGAAGCTCAACCTGGGCGGCACGGCGGAGCTGGTGCGCTACGCACTCGAGCACGGGCTGCTCAAGGACGCCTGAGCCGAAGAGCGCGGCTCGTGGTGTAGGACGATTCCTACACTACGGCGCGGCCGAATCCGAGCAAACGCCGCGGTACACGCCGATACCGCGGCCGCCTGGGCCTCGGCACACTGGCGTCATGAGTGCTGCGCTTCAGTTCGATCGGGATTCCGCGTTGCGCGTCTTCGTAGTCGAGGACTCGCCGCTGGTGATTGACCGCATCGAGGCGATGCTCGCCTCGATCGCCGGTGCGCGCGCCATCGGCCATAGCGGCAGCGCCAGGGAGGCGATCAGTGCGATTCTGCGCGAGCAGCCCGACGTGGTGATGCTCGACTGGCAGCTCGCCGAAGGCAGCGGTCTGGACGTGCTGCGCGTGCTGAACGAAGCGGCGCCGACGATCGACGTCTACATGCTGAGCAACTTCGCCTCCGAACCCTATCGGCGCCTGGCCGAGCGGCTCGGGGCGCGCGACTTCTTCGACAAGAGCACCGAATTCGAGCGCGTGCGCGAGGCCCTCGCCGCGCGCGCCGCTGCCCATCGCCATTGAAGAAAGGAGCCAACATGAGCCGTGCAACCGCCGAGCGAACATCCCCCAAGGCCCCCGTGGTGTCCCTCGCGCCGAACAACGGCGTGCGCAAGTTCGAGGTGAACTGCTCGAGCTGCAACTTCCGCGAGATGTGCCTGCCCCAGGGCATGTGCGAGGAGGAGCTCGCGCGCATGGAGCATCTCGTGTACGCGCGCCGGCGTGTCAAGCGCGGCGATGCCCTGTTCAATGCGGGCGACGAGTTCAATGCCGTCTACTCAGTGCGCAGCGGCTTCTTCAAATCCAGCGTGCTCGACGGCGAGGGACGCGAGCAGGTCACCGGCTTTTACATGGGTGGCGAGCTGCTCGGCATGGATGGCATCGGCGCCGGGCACTACAACGGCGCCGCCATCGCGCTCGAGGACAGCGAGGTGTGCGTGATGCCCTTCTCGCTCATCGAGGAGCTCTCGCGCGAACTGCCGACGCTGCAGCGCCGGCTGCATTCGGTGCTGTCGCGCGAGATCGTGCGCGACCACGGCGTCATGATGCTGCTCGGCTCGATGCGCGCCGAGGAGCGCCTGGCGGCGTTCCTGCTCAACCTGTCGCGCCGCTTCGTGCGGCGCGGCTACTCGCCCTCCGAGTTCCACCTGCGCATGACGCGCGAGGAAATGGGCAGCTACCTCGGCCTCAAGCTCGAGACCGTCAGCCGGCTGTTCTCGCGCTTCCAGGAAGAAGGCCTGATCGAGGTGCAGCAAAAGCACGTGCGCATCCTCGACAGCGAAGGGCTCGAGGCGCTGCTCGCGGCGAAGCGATAGCGACATCGACGTCTCGGCGGCGCATCCCGAGGTCGCGGCGCCGCGCGGTGCTGGGAAATACTTCCTCGCACCGCGACCCGCGCTGCCGCAGAATGCGAGCATCGTCAGCAGCTCGATCGAGCGGCGTACCTAAGGGGCCTCACGTCCATGCAGGAATTCATGGCAAGACTGGTCGACGTGCCGATGGCACGGATGTTCGTGCTTATCGGCCTTATCTTTCTGCTCGTCGCCGTGCTTGGCAAGATCGAGGGCAAGATCGATCCCGGCAACAGCGGCCGCATCGGCGCGAGCATCGTCGGCTTTCTGCTCCTGGCGGCGGGTCTCGGCATGTACTTTGTCGAGGGCGAAATGATCCGTGGCGAACTTCGCGAAAGCTTGCGTTCGATGTCCGCGCAGCCGCGCGCAGTGGCCGACAGAATCCTCCCCCGGCCGGCCGTCGCGGCGCAGGGCAGCGCAGGCGATCCGCCCGCGATCCAGGTCGTCGCCGCGAGCTACGGAGCCAACTGCGGATCCAAGCCCGGAAACGCGACCTCGCTCCTTGCGCGCGCCTGCGACGGGCGCGCCATGTGCGACACCCGGATCGACGTCTCGGCGCTCGAGGACGCGGCGCCCGAGTGCGACAAGAACTTCATGGCCGAGTGGAAATGCGGAACAGCCGCCACGATCTACGGTCTCACCGTCGCGCCCGGCAAGGCGCGCGAGGAACGCCTGAGGCTCACGTGCACGAGCGGCTAAGGCCGCGCGCGCGCAGCGGCGCTCGACAAGGCAATCGAAGAATCCCGCGTCGGTAACGGCGCGTGAACCGATGGTTCACGCCCGGGTCATAGTCCATTCGGCGCCGGTAAAGCGCCCTGGGAGGTGGACGATGACGCTCAATGCGAAACAACTCAAGACGCTCGAAGCCGAGATCCGCTCGCGCTGCGACAGCGTCGCGGTCGAGCTGCGCGGCAAGGTTGCGCGCTCCCGCGACGAGAGCTATGCGGCGCTCGCCGAGCGCAGCGCCGACTCGGGCGACCTGTCGCTCGCCGCGCTGATCTCCGAGCTCGGCAATGCCGAGGTCGACCGCCAGCTTGCGGAGCTGCGCGAGCTCGAGGACGCACGGCAACGATTGGCCGAAGGCCGCTACGGCGTATGCGCCGACTGCGGTGGCGACATCGCCTACGAGCGGCTGCGCGTACAGCCCGGAGCGAAGCGCTGTTTCGACTGTCAGGGTGTGCGCGACCACACCCACGCGCACCCGGCCCGGGCGCGCCTCTGATCACGGCTAGGAGGTCTTTGCCGCCGTCTGGGCAAGCTGAGCGTCGACTTCCGCTTCGGCCTGCAGCCAGTCCTCGAGAGGCGAGCCGCCCTGGAAGCCGCGTTTCTCGGCTTGCAGGTAGGCCCGCCGCCTGATCATTTGAATGCGTTCCTCGGAGCTGATCGAGCTTTGGCCGTCGCTGCGTGCGCTAACATCCGCGCCCTGGGTCACCGCCGGAGCGGTCCGCTCGCGTGCCGGAGAATCGATGCGCCGCTTCGCCGACATGGGCGCGCTCGCCCGCTTCTTGCCGGATCCTTCTTCCCCCGCTGATTTCCTTTTCATGATTGCCTCCATGTGTGCCAGGCGAAACGCATCGGCCTTGTCATCCTTGCGCCCGCTGCCAGAAACGTCTTGACCAGGGTCAAGGTCCGGACAGCGATCGCCGATACGCTGCGTTAGAGAGATTCGATATCGCGTGGTTCCACGCCAACGATGAATCAGGAGAGCGTCATGCAGATGAGAATACCCGCCGCTGGACCCCTTGTGCTGGCCATTGTGATTGCTCTGTCCGGCACAATCGGCGCCGCGAGCGCGCAGCAGCCGCAGAAGGAGCCGATCTACGGCAGCCGGTTGATGTCCCCGCAAGAGCGCCTCGAGCACCGCGAGCGCATGCGCAACGCCGCCACGGCGGAGGAGCGCGAACAGGTGCGGCTCGAGCACCACGAGGCGATGCAGGCGCGCGCCAAGGCGCGCGGCATCACGCTGCCCGACAAGCCGCGTGCCGGCGCCGGGCCGATGGGCCCCGGCATGGGCTCCGGCGGTGGCATGGGTCCCGGGAGCGGGATGGGTCCCGGCGGCGGCGCGCGCGGCCCACGGCACTGAGCCAACGCGTTACTCTCCGTGCATGCCGGGAGTTTCCGGCTCACGGAGAGACGAAATGAAGGAAAAGCAGCGCGGGGCCGTCAAGGCCTACAGCAATCAGGGTTTTCTGAACAGCAAGGATGCGCGCGCGCTGCGCATTCTCGCCGAGTACCTCGAGCCGCTCAGCCGCTTCGAGCACCACCGCGTCGACGACACCATCGTCTTCATGGGGTCGGCGCGCATCAAGCCGCGCGAGCAGGCCGAAGCGGCTGTTCGCCAGGCGCAGCTCGGCCAGGGTGACGCGGAACGCGCACGCTCCGATCTCGAAATGTCGGCGTATTACGAAGCCGCACGTGAACTGGCCTTCCGCCTCACCGAGTGGTCCAAGAGCCTCGACCCGAAGGAGCGGCGCTTCGTCGTATGCACCGGCGGCGGTCCGGGCATCATGGAAGCCGCCAACCGCGGCGCCGCGGACGCGCGTGGCATCAACGTCGGACTCACCATCTCGATCCCGGTCGAGGAGTTCGACAACCGCTACGTCACCCGCGAGCTTGCGTTCCACTTCCACTACTTCTTCATGCGCAAGTTCTGGTTCGCCTACCTGGCGAAGGCGGTGATCGTTTTCCCTGGCGGCTTCGGCACGCTCGACGAGCTGTTCGAGGTGCTTACGCTGGTGCAGACCCGGAAGATGACCAAGCCGCTGCCGATCGTGCTGTTCGGCACGCGCTACTGGCAGGAGGTCATCAACTTCGATGCGCTCGTGAAGCACGGCACCATCAGCGCGCCCGACATCGACCTTATGCACCGCACCGACTCGGTGGACGACGCGTACCAGTGGATTGTCGGCCGGCTGAGTGAGTACGCGGTCGACCAGCCGGGCCCGATGCTGTAGCGCCCGGGCAGGACGTTGCGGTCACATGGATTGTTGCAAGGCCGCATTTGATCTTGCGCAACATGCCTGCCGAACAAAAGGCGCCGAATTGGATCAGAAGTACAGAAGCAAGGAGGGACGGTCATGCGCAACCCTGACAGACCCATCGAATTGAAGCGCATTGCTTGCGAGGTATGCCTCAAGGAAGTGCCGAAATCCGAGGCGGAAGTCTCGGAGGCGAGCGATTACGTCGCTTACTTCTGCGGCCTGGAATGCTACGAGCTCTGGAAGAACCAGCCCGAGCCGCCGGATGAGCAGGCCCAACAACCCGCGCCCAGCACGGGCAAGTCCACCGGCAGGAAGACGTAGCGCAAGCGCAGCCGCGCGCTGACGGCGGCAACGAAGAAATGCCGGCCTTGTTAGCCCGGCATCATCTCCTCTCCCGTGGGCGCCCGCGACTTATCGGGCGCCTGGGCGATCATGCAATCGGTGGTGAGGATCAGGCTCGCGATCGAGGCCGCGTTCTGCAGCGCGGTGCGCGTCACCTTGCACGGATCGAGCACGCCGGTCTTCACCAGGTCGCCATATTCGTCGGTTGCGGCGTTGTAGCCGAAATCGCCCGAACCCTCGATGACCCGCTGCACCACCACCGCGGGCTCTGCGCCGGCGTTGCGCACGATCTGGCGCAGCGGTTCCTCCACGGCTCGGAGCACGATGCGGATACCGGCGTCCTGGTCGGGATTCTCGCCGTGCAAGTCCGCCAGCTTCGCCCGTGCGCGAAGCAGCGCCACGCCACCGCCCGCCAAGATGCCCTCCTCGACTGCGGCACGGGTAGCGTGCAGCGCGTCCTCGGTACGATGCTTGCGCTCCTTCATCTCGGTCTCGGTCGCCGCGCCCACGCGGATCACCGCCACGCCGCCCGCAAGCTTCGCGGCGCGCTCCTGGAGCTTCTCCTTGTCGTAGTCGCTGGTCGCTTCCTCGACCTGCTGCTTGATCTGCGCGACGCGCGCATCGATCGCCTTGGGGTCCCCCGTGCCGCCGATGATGAGCGTGTCGTCGCGGTCGATCTCGACGCGGCGGGCCCGACCGAGCACCGAAGGTTCGGCCTTCTCGAGCGTGAGCCCCGCTTCCTCGGCGATGACGCTGCCGCCGGTAAGCACGGCGAGGTCCTCGAGCATGGCCTTGCGGCGGTCGCCGAAGCCCGGCGCCTTGACGGCGCAGGCCTTGATGACGCCGCGCAGGTTGTTCACCACCAGCGTCGCGAGCGCCTCGCCCTCAACCTCTTCCGCGATCACCAGCAGTGGCTTGCCGACCTTCGCAACGTGCTCGAGGAGGGGCAGCAGCTCCCGGATCGTCGAGATCTTCTTGTCGTGCAGCAGGATCAGCGCATCTTCCAGCACCACATTCTGTTTTTCCGCGTTGTTGATGAAATAGGGCGACAGAAAGCCGCGATCGAACTGCGTGCCCTCGACCACCTCGAGCTCGTTGGCGAGCCCCTTGCCGTCCTCCACCGTGATCACGCCCTCGCGGCCGACCTTCTCCATCGCCTCGGCGACCATCTTGCCGATGGAGGCGTCGTTGTTGGCGGAGATCGAGGCCACCTGCGCGATCTCGGTAGGCTTGGCACACGGCCGTGCGAGCGCGTGCAGCGCCTCGACCATGGCTTCGACCGCCTTGTCGATGCCGCGCTTGAGGTCCATGGGATTCATGCCGGCGACGACATAGCGCATGCCCTCGTTGACGATTCCAGCGGCAAGGATGGTGGCGGTCGTGGTGCCGTCGCCCGCGACCTCGGAGGTCTTGGAGGCGACTTCGCGCACCATCTGCGCGCCCATGTTCTCGAAGCGGTCCTCGAGCTCGATTTCCTTTGCGACGACCACGCCCGAGTTGACCACCGTAGGCGCGCCGAAGCTGCGCTCGAGCACCACCGTGCGCGCCTTGGGCCCGAGCGTGACGCGCACCGCATCGGCGAGCTTGTTCATGCCCTTCAGCAACCGGGCGTGCGCAGGCTCGCCGAAGAGGATCTGTTTCGCTGGCATGGGGATGGTCCTTTGGTCGCCGTTTCACTCAGCCTAGCGCCGGACCGCCACAGCGCGTTGACCATGATCAAACTCGCACCTGCCGTGCGCTTGCCCCATCCTCGCCGCAGACCGGGGATCAAGACGTTGACGCCTGTCAAACTTCGCACTCGGCCGATCGGGTCTAATGGCTCGTCTCGGTAGCAAGGAGCGCGTATGTTCGGGTCGCCGATCGAGTGGTGCCGAGTCTGCCTCGGGTGGGTTGCGATCGACGTGTCTCGCGTCGAATGCGCACGGGAGCATCGTTGCGCGACGAGCCATTGCCCGGTGGCGCACCTTTTCAACGAGGAAGGCGTGGGAACGCACTGCGCGCGTGGCGTCACGACGCCCGTTCGCGTGCCCGACGATCGGGTCGAGTCCTGACGACTCGCGTCAGGGTCTTCTCGTCGAAGCGAAGGCGCTCGCCTTCCGCTGCTCGCTAACGCTCCGTGTTGCGCGCGCTAGAGCTCGACGCTCTGGCGCAGCTCAGGCACCGCGGCTTGCCAGCCGAGGCGCTGTTCGATCTCATCGCGCAGCGCGTGCGCCGAGAGCGGCTCGCCGTGCACCACCCACGTCTGGCGCGGTGCGGCCTTGAAACCGCCCAGCCAGCCGAGCAGCGCCGTCTGGTCGGCGTGCGCCGAGAGTCCGCCGATGGTGAAGACCTTGGCGCGCACCGCCACCTCGTCGCCGAAGATGCGCACGCGCTTCGCGCCGTCGACGATGCGCCGCCCGAGCGTGCCGGCAGCCTGAAAGCCGACGAACACGATGGCGCACTCGGGCCGCGACAGGTTGTAGCGCAGGTGGTGCTTGATTCGCCCGCCGTCGCACATGCCGCTTGCCGAGATGATCACCGCGCCGGAGCGCACCGAGTTGATCTTCATCGAATCCTCGACATCCTCGGTGAAGCGCACCCTCGGGCCGCCCTTGCCGCTTTTCAGCCATTCGGCGAGGTGCGTCGCGCCGCGGTCGTAGAGCTCGGGGTGCGCGAGCGTGATCCGCGTCACCGCGGTCGCCATGGGCGAGTCCACGTACACGTCCATCGTGCCGAGCCGCCCCTGGCGCGAGAGTTCGGCGATGAAATACAGGATGTCCTGGGTGCGGCCGACGGCGAACGCCGGAATGACGACGTTGCCGCGCCGGCTGGCGAGCGTGTCGTTCAGGGCGTAGGCAAACTCGTCGGTGGTCTGCGCTAGGTTCTTGTGGTTGCGGTTGCCGTAGGTCGACTCGACCAGCAGCACGTCGGCGCGCTCGATGCGCGCCGGGTCGCGCACGATCGGATGGCCCGGCTGCCCGAGGTCGCCGGAGAACACCAGCGTCGTCTCCCGGCCGCCTGAGCGCAGCACGATCTCGAGGATCGACGAACCGAGGATGTGACCCGCGTCGCGAAAGGTGCAGCGTACCGATTCGTGCGGCCGTACCTCGGCGTCGTAGTCGACCGGCAGCAGGCGCTTCAGGCTCGCCACCGCCTGCTGCACGGTGTACAGCGGCGCCGTCTCTCCCGGGCGTTTTCTGCGGCCGAACTTGCGCCGGTTGGTCCACTCGGCCTCCTTCTCCTGGAGGTAGCCGCTGTCAGGCAGCATCACGCCGAGCAGCTCGACCGTGGCGCGGGTGGCGTAGATCGGGCCGCGGAAGCCGAGCGCAACGAGGCGCGGAATCAGGCCCGAATGGTCGATGTGCGCGTGCGAAAGCAGCACGAAATCGATCTCGGCCGGATCGAAGGCGAAGCGGCGGTTCTTCGGCTCGGCCTCGCGCCCGCCCTGGAACATGCCGCATTCGATGAGGAACTTCACCTCGCCGGTGTCGACGAGGGTGCACGAGCCGGTGACCTCGCCCGCGGCGCCGAGGAACGCGAGCTTCGCCGCCGCGCTCACTTCTCGAAGCTGTAGTGGCTTGCGTTCAAGTACGCGGCGATGTCGTCGAGATCATCGACCGTGAAGCGCTGGCCCGTGAGGGCCGCGCGCTCGGCGACCTCGATGCGCAGCTGAGTGAGCGTATGCACGCGCGAGCGCTCCCGCGGGCGCTCGTGCAGCCGCTCGTAGTGGCAAGTGAGGCAATGGGTCTGGTAAAGAATGCGGCCGCGCGCCGCGTCGGCCGCGGCTGCGGGCAGCGCAACGACCATCAGCAGTGAAGCGATCAGCATGCGCATGGGACACCTCCGTCTTGGGTCAGGGGTACGGCTGGCGCGAGGAGCGCTGCAGGAAGCAGGTGAGCGCGCTCGAGGCGGCGGCGAACATCCAGCACAGAAAGAAGCCGATCGAGTACACCGCGAGCCGGCCGAGGCTCGTCGGCTCGCCGAAGAGATACAGCTCCTGCGGATCGAACACGGTGAAGAACAGCACCTCGCCGACGCCGCCGACGAGGAATGACGGCCACAGGATCCAGATCGCGGTGCGGAGGTTCATGACGGGTCTCCTTTCTGGGGCGTCCCGGTTCAGCGCTGGCCGCCGCCGTCGAGCGTGAAATCGCCAGTCGCGCCATTCCAGATCCCGGTGATGCGCCACGCCGCCTGCGGATCCTCGATCGAGACACGCCAGCGCCCGGCGGGCAGCGCTCTCGGCAACGCCGCAGCAAACGCACCGTCGGCCTGCGGCGCGAGCCGCAGACGCATGTCGTGACCCGAGCGCGTCGCATGTGCGAGCTGTGCAAACAGCGCCAGCGGTCTTGCGGCGTCCCCTTCGAGCTTCACGCGCAGGGCGTCGCCCGAGGCCGCGGCGCGCCCGACGATCTTCAGGCTCTGCGCTGCGCGTTCGCGCTCGAGCACCTTGTTGATCGCGAGGCCCTGGCGGTAGTAGTCCTCGGCCACGAGCCCGTCGGAGGTCGCCACCGCGATCCAGAGCGTAGCCGCGCCGGCGATGACCGCGGCGCCTGGCGCAGCCATCAGGATCCACGGCCAGGGCTCGCGGTACCAGGGGCGGCGATCGTGCGAAAGACTGGTCATGATGCGTTCTCCATGGACGGACGGCGGGCGAGCATGCTCAAGGTCCTTGTTTGGTCTTGTACCCCGTGATCATCGCCCTGACGAGATTCTCCCGGTGCACGGCGCTAGCGATCAGCACGCCGACGATGTGCAGGACGACGAGCAACAGCGCGACATGCGAGAGGAATTCGTGGATCTCTTCCCAGAACTCGTCGCCCTCCGCTTCCTTGCCTTCCCGGTCGCCTTCTCGCTCGTCGTCGTTCGCCATCGCCGGCGCCACCAGCCGTTTCTCGACGCCGGCAAGCGGGCCGTGTCCCTCGAGCGCGTAGGCCTCGAGGCCACTCCATGAGGCGCCGAGCAGCACCACGAGCAGCGCGACGACCATCCAGCCGCCGAGCGGATTGTGGCCGAGGTAATGCCGCGGCGTCCCCGAGAGCAGCGAGCGGACATACTGCAGGGTAGCCGACGGGCCGTAGACGAAGTCCGAGAAGCGGGCGTATCGGGTGCCGACCACGCCCCACACCACGCGAAACGCAAGCAACGCGAGCACGGCGTATCCCGCGAGCGCGTGAACCTGGCCCTCGAGCTCGCCGCTGAAATAGGCGACGAAGAACAGCACCACCAGCGACCAGTGAAAAAGCCGCACCGCGATGTCCCAGACCTTGACGCGCTGCTCGCTTGACATGACGATCACCTTCTCCTCTCTACCGAACGATGAAGATCGATTTCTCGCGCACCGAGAGCTTGTCCGCCTCGGGTGCGCGCACGACGAAGTGGATGCGGTGCGAGCCGCGCTCGAGCCCTTCCTGCGGCGCGCGCACCCGCACCGGCACTTCGCGCGCGCTCGCGCCGGCAAGCGCGACGGCGGCCTCGCCTTCGAGCACGATGCCCGGCAGGCCCTCGACCGAGATCTCGAAGCGCTGTGGCCGCTCGGTGGTATTCATGATCTGCAGGCGGTACACGTTCTCGATCCTGCCACCCTCGACCTCGCGCGCGATCGCCGCCCGATCGCGGATCACGTCGACCTTGAGCGGCACGCGCAGCCAGAGACTGACGATGGCCGCGATCACGATCGCACCCAGGATCGCCGAATAGACCAGCACGCGCGGCCGCAGCGCACGGCGCAGCGTCTGCGAGCGGTTGAGCTTTTTCTCGACAGCATGCGTGGTCGAGTAGCGGATCAGCCCCCGCGGATACCCCATTCGGTCCATCACCTGGTCGCAGCCGTCGATGCATGCGGCGCAGCCGATGCATTCGTATTGAAGGCCTTCGCGGATGTCGATTCCCGTTGGGCACACCTGAACGCAAATGCCGCAGTCGACGCAGTCGCCCAAGCCGAGGCTCGAGCGATCCGCGCTCCTCGAGCGCGCGCCGCGCGGCTCACCGCGCGCACCGTCGTAGGTAATGATCAGCGTGTCCTGGTCGAACATGGCGCTCTGGAAGCGTGCGTAGGGGCACATGTACTTGCACACCTGCTCGCGCATCCAGCCGGCATTGCCGTAGGTGGCGAAGCCGTAGAACAGGATCCAGAAGCTTTCCCACGGTCCGAGCACTGAGCCCTGCGCCGCGAGGCCGGTCGTTGCGAGCACCGCCATACCGAGCTCCTTGATCGGCGTGAAGTAGCCGACGAAGGTGAAGCCGGTCCACAGCGCTATGGCGATCCAGACGGCGTGCTTGGCGACCTTCAGCGCGAGCTTGCGCGAGGAAAGCGAGGCGCGGTCCAGGCGCATGCGCGCGGCGCGCGCGCCCTCGATCTTTTCCTCGACCCACATGAAGATCTCGGTGTAGACGGTCTGCGGGCACGCGTAGCCGCACCATAGCCGCCCGGCCACCGCAGTGAACAGGAACAGGCTCAGGGCCGAGATCACCAGCAGCACGGTCAGGTAGATGATGTCCTGCGGCCAGAACACCAGGCCGAAGATGTAGAACTTGCGATGCACGATGTCGAACAGCACCGCCTGGCGGCCGTTCCAGTCGAGCCACGCCAGGCCGTAGAACATCAGCTGCGTGGCCCACACCAGGGTCCAGCGCCAGGCCGCGAACCAGCCGTGCACCGCACGCGGATAGATTTTCTTGCGGATCTCGTAGAGCGACTGCTCCACGGGGGACGCGTCGTTTGGGGTTTCCCCGGGCCGCACCAGCGCCACCGGTTGCGCGACCGCTTCGCGATCCTCCTTCTTGAGCACGCCGCTGGACGCTCGCGCCATCTGCGGCGCTACTGGCCGCCCGGACGCGACAGCGAGTACACGTAGGTGGTCAGCAGGTGCACCTTGGCGGGCGTGAGCAGGTCCTTGTGCGGCGGCATCTGGTTATTGCGGCCCTTCTCGATCGTCTCGATGATGGTCGCCTCGCCCGCGCCATAGAGCCAGGTCTTGTCGGTGAGATTCGGCGCGCCGAGCTGCGGATTGCCCTTGCCCTCGGCACCGTGGCACGCCGCGCAAGTCTGCGCGAACAGCGGCTGGCCGCGCGCCACGCGGATGCTGTCGGCGGCCATGCCCGAGAGTGACATGACGAAGTGCGCGACATCTTTCGTCCCCTGCGGACCGAGCGCGGTGCCCATCGGCGGCATGACGCCGTTGCGGCCTTCCATGATCGAAGTCCTGATCGCCTCGGGGGTACCGCCCCAGAGCCAGTCGCGGTCGGTCAGGCTGGGGAAGCCGCGCGAGCCGCCGCCGTCGGAGGCGTGACACTGTGCGCAGTGGTTGAGGAACAGCTTCTGGCCGATGGCGAGCGCCTCGCGGTCCTTCGCCAGCGCGTCCACCTCCTGCGCCGCGAACTTGTCGTAGAGCGGACCGAAACGCTGCTCGGCCCTCGCCGTTTCTTCCTCGAGCTGCTTGACCTGGCTCCAGTTCAACAGGCCGGCATAGCTGCCAAGGCCCGGGTACAGCGCGAGGTACACGAGCGCGAACACCACCGTGATGTAGAACAGCCAGCTCCACCAGCGCGGCAACGGATTGTTGTATTCACCCAGGTCCTCGTCCCAGGTGTGGCCGGTGGTCTCGGTCTCGGTCCCCGAGACCCGGCGCACGCTCTGCATCTTGAGGAACACCGCGCATGCGATGATCGACACCACCGACACCACGGCGATGTAGAAGTCCCAGAAGCTGCTGGTAAATTCGCTCATGAGCGGTCTCCGCGCGGATGCTCGGTCTCGTCGAAGGGCAGCCGTGCGTCGCGCTCGAAGCGCTCGCGGCGCGAGGGCGCGAAGGCCCACCACACGATGCCCAGGAAGGCGACGAATGCCGCCACGGTGAGCAGGCTGCGGATCAGGTTGATGTCCATGTCGCCGCGCCTCAACGCTTGGCCGCGGCGCGACCCGCGGTGCCGAGCACCTGCAGATAGTCGATCAGCGCGTCCATCTCGGTCTTGTCCTTGAGCTCGCCCTTTGCCTTTGCGATGTCCTCGTCGCTGTAGGGCACGCCGGCGACGCGCAGCGCGCGCATCTTGGCCTCGATGTCCTCGGCGTTCGCCGCCGCGCTCGCGAGCCACGGATAGCCGGGCATGTTCGACTCGGGCACCAGGTCGCGCGGGTTGATCAGATGCAGCCGGTGCCACTCGTCGGAGTAGCGCCCGCCGACGCGATGCAGGTCGGGCCCGGTGCGCTTGGAGCCCCACTGGAACGGGTGGTCGTAGACGAACTCGCCCGCCACCGAGTACGGCCCATAGCGCTCGACCTCGGCGCGGAACGGTCGCACCATCTGCGAGTGACAGTTGTAGCAGCCCTCGCGGATGTACACGTCGCGCCCGGTGAGCTGCAGCGGCGTGTAGGGCTTCAGGCCCGCCACCGGCTCGGTCACCGACTTCTGGAACGAGAGCGGCACGATCTCCACCAGCCCGCCCACCGCCACCACCAGGATCACCAGGATGATGAGCAGCGCCTGGTTGCGCTCAATCAGATCATGCGAGAGTTTCATGTCGCGGTTCCTTGTGGCTCAGGCGTGGGCATGGAGCGAAGTCGGCGCCGGAATCGGCGCATCCACCGCCTTCGCGCCGAGCGCGGTCTTGGCCACGTTGTAGGCCATGATCAGCATGCCGGCGAAATACAGCACGCCGCCAAGCAGCCGGATGGCGTAGAAGGGATAGGTCGCCTTGACGCTCTCGACGAAGCTGTAGGTGAGCATGCCGTCCGAGCCCACCGCGCGCCACATCAGGCCCTGCATCACGCCGGCGATCCACATCGCCGCGATGTAGAGCACGATGCCGATGGTCGCCACCCAGAAGTGCAGATTGATCAGGCGCACGCTGTACATCTCGGTGCGGCCGAACAGGCGCGGCACGAGGTAGTAGAGCGAGCCCATCGAGATCAATCCGACCCAGCCGAGCGCGCCGCTGTGCACGTGGCCGATGGTCCAGTCGGTGTAGTGGGAGAGCGCGTTCACCGTCTTGATCGACATCATCGGCCCTTCGAAGGTCGACATGCCGTAGAACGACAGCGAAACGATGAGGAACTTGAGGATCGGGTCCTCGCGCAGCTTATGCCACGCGCCCGAGAGCGTCATGATGCCGTTGATCATGCCGCCCCAGGAAGGCGCGAGCAGCACCAACGAGAACACCATGCCGAGCGACTGCGCCCATTCGGGCAGTGCGGTGTAGTGCAGGTGGTGCGGCCCGGCCCACATGTAGGTGAAGATCAGGGTCCAGAAGTGCACCACCGAGAGCCGGTAGGAGTAGACCGGCCGGTTCGCCTGCTTCGGGATGAAGTAGTACATCATCCCGAGAAAGCCCGCGGTGAGGAAAAAGCCCACCGCGTTGTGGCCATACCACCACTGCACCATGGCGTCCTGCGCGCCGGCGAATACCGAGTACGACTTCCACAGCGTCGCGGGTATCGCAGCGCTGTTGACGATGTGCAGGATCGCCACCGTGAGGATGAAGCCGCCGAAGAACCAGTTTGCGACGTAGATATGCGCGACCTTCCTCTTGGCGATGGTGCCGAAGAACACCACCGCGTAGGCCACCCAGACGAGCGCGATCAGGATGTCGATCGGCCACTCGAGCTCGGCGTATTCCTTGGAGGTGGTGATGCCCAGCGGCAGCGTGATCGCCGCCGCGACGATGACCGCCTGCCAGCCCCAGAAGGTGAATGCGGCGAGCCCATTGGAGAACAGCCGCGCGTGGCAGGTACGCTGCACCACGTAGTACGAAGTCGCAAACAGCGCCGAGCCGCCGAAGGCGAAGATCACCGCGTTGGTGTGCAGGGGGCGCAGGCGCCCGTAGGACAGCCACGGGATGTCGAAGTTGAGCGCAGGCCAGAGCAGCTGCGCGGCGATCACCACGCCGACCAGCATCCCGACCACGCCCCACACCACGGTCATGATCGCGAACTGCCGCACGACTTTGTAGTTGTACGTCGATTCCGACTGCATGGGTGTTCCGTCCCCTAGACGAATGGCGCGCACGGTGCGGCGCGCGCAGGGCCATGCTAGGGGAGCGGCAAAAGCCCGGTTTGACCTGCGTCAAACCGCGAAATGGGCTCAGGCCATCGTTTCAGTCCGAGCGCGGCGCGCGCCAGGGGAAGCGCTCCTCGATCTCCATCTC
>JBFKUL010000041.1:0-15902 GCA_041635755.1 Burkholderiales bacterium
CGAGGACGTCGACCTGGACGATCTCAACCCCGAGTCGCTGTGGAAGTTCCGGGTGAAGGGCTTCGGCCCGCTACTGGTGGCGATGGACAGCCACGGCGACAGCCTCTACACGCACGTCAAGCAGGCGTCGCAGCAGCGCCGAAACGCCGCGCTGGCGGCGCTCGGCGTCAAACGCTAGGCCGCATGCGCCGTAATGGTGCATCACGTCGAACTGGGCGGGCCGTGGCCGTCCGATTGCCCTTGAAGATAGTCCCTTCGAACCCGTATCGCGATAAGGTGAGGCGTTTTGCGAGATCGCGGGAGCGCTGTTGACCGTGCCCGCGGCGGTCACTAGACTCCCCGCTCCGCAGCATCCAGAACATCCACTAGGAGGAAGCAATGCGTAAGTTTGGCCTGTCAGCCGCCCTGGCGGCCTGTGCGGCGTTCGCTCTGCCGGCGTCCGCGCAGAACATTTCAATCGGTACCGGCGGTACCGGCGGCGTGTACTACCCGCTCGGCGGCGGCATCGCGGCGGTACTTTCGAAGCACGTGCCGGGCATGCAGGCAACCGCGGAAGTCACCGGCGGCTCGGTCGACAACCTGAAGCTGATCGGCAGCGGCAAGCCCTACATCGGGCTGACGATGGTCGACGTCGCGCTGGACGCCGACAAAGGAGAGGATAAATTCAAGGGCAACCGTGTGCCGGTGCGCACACTGATGATCCTGTACCCGAACCGCATGCACATCGTCACGGTCGAGGGCACGGGCATCAACAAGATCGCCGACCTGAAGGGAAAGCGCATGTCCACCGGCTCGCCGGGCAGCGCTACTGAGGTCATGGCGTTCCGCGTGCTCGAGGCGGCCGGCCTGGACAAGGACAAGGATGTGAAACGCGAGCGCCTCGGTGTCGCCGAGAGCGTGAACGCAGTCAAGGACCGCAAGATCGAGGCCTTCTTCTGGGTCGGTGGCCTGCCCACCGCCGGTGTCACGGATCTGGCCAACACCCCGGGCACCACGGTCAAGCTGATCGACCACGCCGACCTCGTGCCGGCGATGAACCAGAAGTACGGCAACCTGTACATCAAGGATTCGATCCCGAAGGAGACCTACCGGGGCATGAGCGCCGACAACCATCAGGCCACGGTCATGAACATTCTCGTTGCGCACGAGAGCATGGATGACAAGACGGCTTACAACATCGTCAAGACGATCTTCGACAAGCGCGACGACCTGATCGCAGTTCATAAGGAAGCGGCGAACTTCAAGTTGGAGAACCAGAAGGCTGCGGCTTCGCCGGTTCCATTCCATCCCGGAGCGCTCAAGTACTTTGCCGAGAAGGGCGTCAAGCTGAACTAGCGCCCTCTGACCAAGGCCCCGTCCCCGTCGCGCGCGAGCAGGTTCGCGCGCGCGGAGTCCAACGGGGCCTTTTTGTTTTGCGCTGCATTGCGTGGTTTGATCCGCTTGCGAGGCCGACATGAGCACCGAGCATCCGCACCTGCAGCATCAACCCGACGCCGAGGTCAGTGAAGACGCGCTGCACCGTGCCGAGGAGTTCATCGAGGAGGAAGAGGGCCATGCCAACAAGCTGACGGGCTGGCTGGCGGCGTTCCTTACCTTCGCGGCGGTCGCCATGTCGGCGTTTCACCTCTATACCGCCTATGCCATCGTGCCGACGCAGACGCTGCGACCGCTGCACGTCGCGATGGTGCTGTTCGTTTGCTTTATCGCCTTCCCGATCTCCGGGCGCTTTCGCCACCGCGTCATGTGGTGGGACTGGCTCGCCTGCCTGCTATCGATCGCGATCGTCGCGTACCTGATCCAGGGCGGCGACGACTTCACCGACCGCAACACCTCGCCCAACCGGTGGGACATCGTGTTCGGGGTGGGTCTGATCGTCCTGGTGCTCGAGGCCATGCGGCGCACCAACGGCTGGATCATGCCGGCGGTGACGATCTCCTTCGTCCTGTACGCCTTGTTTGGCGCCTACTTGCCCGAGCCCTGGACGCACAAGGGCTACGAGGTCGGCCGCCTCATCGGCCACATGTACATGACGCTCGAGGGCATCTACGGTGTGGCGGTCGATGTGTCCTCATCGCTCATCATCCTGTTCACGATTTTCGGCGCCTTCCTGCAGTACTCGGGCGCCGGCAAGTTCTTCATCGACTTCTCGTTCTCGGCCATGGGCGGCAAGCCCACCGGCGCGGGACGTACCGTGGTGCTGGCGTCGTTCCTGCTCGGCGGGCCCTCGGGCTCGGGGGTGGCCACCACCGTGACGCTCGGTTCGGTGGCTTACCCGATGCTCGCCAAGGTCGGTTACGACAAGAACGCGGCAGGTGGCCTGCTTGCAGCCGGCGGCCTGGGTGCGATCATTTCGCCGCCGGTGCTCGGCGCCGCGGCGTTCCTGATCGCCGAGTTCCTCAAGATCTCGTACCTCGACGTGATCGTGATGGCGATCATCCCGACCTGTCTGTTCTACCTCGCGCTGTTCCTGATGGTCGAGATCGACGCGCGCAAGTACGGCATGTCGAGCACCGCGTTCGCCAAGGTCGATACGGTCTGGAACCTGACCAAGAACTACTGGTTCCACTTCCTGTCGCTCGTTTCGATCGTCGCGTTCATGCTGATGGGTTTCTCGCCCGTGCTGTCGGTGTTCTGGGCGACGGTGGTCGCCTTTGTCACCAGCTTCCTGCATCGGGATTGCGCGCTTATCTCGTACGACGTGTTTCGCGGCCGCGTGCCGTTCGTTCGCGGCATCCTCGGCTCGAACGTCGTCAAGGCCATGGAGGGAGGCTCGATCGGAGTGATCAACGTCGCGGCGACTTGCGCCGGAGCGGGGATCATCGTCGGGGTGGTGACGCTCACCGGCCTGGGCCTCAAGTTCAGCACCATCGTGATCGATTACGCCGGCGGCTCGCTGCTGCTCACGGCCATCTACACCGCGCTGGTGGTGTGGATCGTCGGCCTCGCGGTTCCGGTGACCGCCTCGTACATCATCTGCGCGGTGATCGCGGCGCCGGCGCTGATCAAGCTCGGCGTGCCGGATTTCGCTGCGCACATGTTCATCTTCTACTACGCGGTCCTTTCAGAGGTCTCCCCGCCCACGGCGCTCTCGCCGTTCGCCGCCGCGGCGATCACCGGCGGTGATCCGTACAAAACCACGTTGCAATGCTGGAAGTACACGGTGCCGGCATTTCTCGTACCCTTCATGTTCGTGCTCGATCCGGCGGGCCAGGGGCTGCTGCTGACGGGCTCGCTCAAGAACCTCGCCAACGCGGACTGGATGTCGATCGCCACGGTGACCTTCACCGCGGCCGCAGGCATTGCCGCGCTCGCCGCCGGCTTCCAGGGCTGGGCGCTCAAACGCGCCAATCTGCTCGAGCGCTGGATGCTGATCGCCGCGGGCGTCATGCTTGTCTACATCAACCCGACCACCGATATCATCGGCTTCGGCCTGATCGCCACGGTCATCGCAATGCAGCTGATCCGGCGCCCGTCCGTGCCGGCGGCCCCCGCGTAACGCATGCGTGAAATCTCGACCGACATCCTGATTCTCGGCTCGGGCGGCGCCGGACTGTTTGCAGCGCTGCATGCGCACAAGGCGGCACCCGAGCTCTCGATCACCGTTGCCGTAAAAGGCCTGCTTGGAAAGTGCGGCTGCACGAGAATGGTGCAGGGCGGCTACAACGTCGCGCTCGCGAAGGAAGACTCCGTCGAGCGCCACTTCATGGATACCATCGAGGGCGGCAAGTGGCTGCCGCACCAGGAGCTCGCCTGGAAGCTGGTGACGCTGGCGGTGGAGCGCATTCGCGAGCTCGAGAACGAGCTGGGCTGCTTCTTCGACCGCAATCCCGACGGCACTGTGCACCAGAAGGCCTTTGCCGGCCAGACCTTCGACCGCACGGTGCACAAGGGCGATCTCACCGGCATCGAGATCATCAACCGGCTCGCCGAGCAGGTCTGGGCTCGGAACATTGCGCGGCTCGAGGAGCACCGCGCGGTCGAGCTGGTGAAGAACAAGGCGGGCGACGCGCTCTCGGGCGCGCTCCTGATCGACATGCGCTCCGGCGAGTTTGTGTTCGTACGCGCCAAGGCGTTGCTGCTCGCGACCGGCGGCGGCCCGACCATGTACAAGTACCACACGCCCTCGGGCGACAAGAGCTGCGACGGCCTGGCGATGGGGCTGCGCGCTGGGCTGCGGCTGCGCGACATGGAAATGGTGCAGTTCCATCCGACCGGCCTGCTTGCGGGCCCGCACACGCGGATGACCGGCACGGTGCTCGAGGAGGGCTTGCGCGGGGCCGGTGGGTACCTGCTGAACGGCGCCAAGGAGCGCTTCATGCAGGGCTACGACCCCAAGCTCGAACGCGCTACGCGCGACATCGTTTCGCGCGCCATGTTCACCGAGATGCGCGCCGGGCGCGTGTCGCCGAATGGCGGCTTGTACATCTCGATGTCGCACCTCGGGCCCAAGACCGTGCGCAAGACCTTCAAGGGCATGGTCGAGCGCTGCGCCGATTGCGGCTTCGATCTGGCGGGCGGTGTGGTCGAAGTGGTGCCCACCGCACACTACATGATGGGCGGCATCGAATTCGAGCCCGATTGCCGTACCCAGTTGCCGGGCCTGTTCGTCGCGGGGGAGGATGCGGGTGGCGTGCACGGCGCGAACCGGCTCGGTGGCAACGGCGTGGCGAACTCGACGGTTTTTGGCGCGGTCGCTGGCGACGCAATGGCCGAATGGATTGGTCGCGACGGCAGAAAAGGACCGGATCCGAATCGCGCCGTGATCGACGCAGCGGTGACGCGCTGCGAGCGTCCGCTAACGCGCCGCGCAAAGGCCGGCGCCACGTCCAACGCGCTCGAGCCGTTGCGCGAGCGGCTCCACGACGTGATGTGGGAGAAGGTCGGCATCATCCGCGACGGCGCGCAGCTCGCCGAGGCCGTCTCGGAACTCGCTGCGATCGATGCGGTACTGGACGAGTGCGCGCTTGGCAGCGGCAGCCGCGCGTTCAACCTGTCGTGGCACGACTGGATGAACCTGAAGAGCCTGGTCGAGGTGAGCGATGTGATCGCGCAAGCGGCGCGGGCGCGCGAGGATTCGTGCGGCGCGCACTTTCGCGCCGACTTTCCCGAGTCCGGGCCGCTCGAGCGCTCGGCGTTCACCAGCGCGTTGCGCGCCGGGAACAAGCTCGAGATCGAGATGAAGCCGGTCGCCTTCAGCCGCGTGCGGCCCGGGCAGTCATTGCTCGAGGCGGCATGAGAGTGGCGGTGGGTGTGTCATGACGCTCGACTGGCCGCTCGAGATTCACCGCGTGCTGTCAGGGGCGCACGTGCGCCTGGTGGGCTACGTGCCCGATGCCGGCCATAAGCGGCTGATCGAGCTGTGCCATGCCGACCACGCGATGCGGGCAGTCACGCTCACCACGGAGGAAGATGGCATCGGCCTTGCGACCGGTGGCTGGCTGGCCGGTGAGCGCAGCGTGCTGCTGATGCAATCGAGCGGCGTGGGCAACATCATCAACGCGCTCGGTACGGTGCGCGAGTGCCGCATTCCGCTGCCGATGATCGTTACCATGCGTGGCGAGCACGGCGAGTTCAATCCCTGGCAGGTGCCGATGGGCCAGGCGACCCCGGCAGTGCTCGAGGCGATGGGCGTCGTGGTGCATCCGGTGCGCGAAGCCGACCAGCTCGGCGCCGCCGTAGATGCGGCGCTGCGGCTCGCGTTCAACAGCTATGCCGCCGTGGCGGTGCTCCTCTCGCAGCGCATCATCGGCATCAAGAGCTTCCAGGAGCAAGCCGGGCAATGAGTGTGAAACTGAACCGCCGCGACGTTGCGGCCGCGCTGCTTGCCGATCGAGGAACGCTGCTGGTCATCGCCGGACTCGGATCGACCGCATGGGACTGCACTGCAGCGGGAGACCACCCGCTGACGTTTCCCCTTTGGGGCGCGATGGGGCAGGCGGCGATGATGGGTCTGGGACTCGCGTTGGCGCAACCCGAGCGGCGCGTGCTGGTGATCACCGGCGATGGCGAGATGCTGATGGGTCTGGGCTCGCTCGCCACCATCGGCGTGCAAAAACCCGAGAACCTAAGCGTGGTCGTGATCGACAACGAGCGCTACGGCGAAACCGGCATGCAGCAGACGCACACCGCGCACGGCGTCGACCTCGCTGCGGTGGCGCGCGCATGCGGATTCACTCACGCCGAGACCGTCACTGCAACGCAGGGACTCGCGCCGCTGCGCCGGGCGATCCACGAGCGGCCCGGGCCGAACTTCGCCGCCGTGAAAGTCGCCGCCGAGAAGATTCCGCTGGTGTTGCCGCCGCGGGACGGTGCCCTGCTCAAGGCCCGCTTTCGGCGCGCCTTGCTGGGCGAGGCCGCCGATCAGCAGTAGACGCGTCTTCGGGCGCGCAGCTTAGCCGACGTACTTTCGGAAGAACTCGATGGTGCGCTCGCGTGCGAGCTTCGCGCTCGCCGCATCGTGGGAGCCGCGCTGGTCGCAGTTGAAACCGTGCTCCGCAGGATAAATATGGATCGTTTGGCGCGGATGCGCAGCGCGTAGCTTTTCGACCCCGGCGAGCGGGATATGCGCGTCCTTCTCGCCGAAATGAAACATCACAGGGCATTTAGGCTGCTCGCCGATCGCGTCGGTGACGCCGCCGCCGTAGTAAGGCGCGGCGGCCGAGAGTCCGGCCACCCTTGCGGCCGCCATCCAGGCGACGTAACCGCCCCAGCAGTAACCGACGATGCCGACCTTTCCGCCTTCGCTCGCCGCCTTCACTGCCGCATCCACATCCAGCATCGCGGTGTCCACGGTGCACTTGTTCTTGAGCGCGATGCCCGCCTCGCGGTCCTTCTGCTCGTAGCCGAGATTGACGTTCCTTTTCACGCGGTCGAACATCGCCGGCGCAATCGCCAGATAGCCGTCGGCGGCGTAGCCGTCGGCCACCGAGCAAATGTGGCTGTTAACGCCGAAGATTTCCTGCACCACGACGATGCCGCCGCGCGGCTTGCCCTTCGGCTCGGCGCGGTACGCGGCAAACGCGTGTGCGTCGGACGCCTTGAGCTGGATTTGCTTGCCCATGAATCTCCTCCTTGCGAGTTCAGGGTCCATTCTAGGGCGTTTCGCGCCGCTTCGCCGAGCCTCGCGCAGGTAGAATTCCGCGCATGATGAAGTCCGCCGACGAACTTCTCGTGCTCGCGCGCCGGGCGCTCGAGCGAGCGGGCGCTGCGGCGGGCATGGCCGAAGCAGCGGCGCGCCATCTCATTCAGGCCGAGCGACAGGGGCTGCCGACGCATGGCATGTCCCGCGTCCCGTTCTACTGCTCGATGCTGCGCAACGGGCGCGCTGACGGCGCGGCGCGGCCCTCGCTCGCGGCCGAGCGCGCCGCAGTCTGCCTCATCGACAATCACGACGGCCTGCCCTACGAGTCGTGCCGCTGGGCGATCGATGAGGTCATCGAGCGCGCGCGGCGCAACGGCATCGCTTTCGCCGGAATCCGGAACAGCGCGCACGTCGGCGTGCTCGGCATTCATCTGCTGCCGGTCGCGCGCGCGGGCTTGGTCGGCTTTGCTTTCACCAACTCGCCGGCGGCGATTCCACCTTGGGGCGGCAAGAAGGCGCTGTTCGGCACCAACCCGGTCGCCGCGGTGTTTCCCCGCCGCGCCGGGGAGCCGTTGGTGATCGATCTCGCGCTAACCACGGTAGTGCGCGGCAAGATCATGCTGTCGATGCAGAAAGGCGAACGCATTCCCGAAGGCTGGGCGCTCGATCGCGATGGCAAGTCGACGACCGATCCCAGGGAAGCAATCGAGCACGGCAGCCTTTTTCCGATCGGCGGGCTCAAGGGCGCGATGCTTGCGCTGATGTTCGAGCTGATCTGCGCCGCGCTCACCGGTGCGGCGATCGGCATCGAGGCCGACTCTTTCTTCGCCGAGCAGGGCAATCGCCCCCGCATCGGCCAGGCGTTCCTCGCCATCGATCCCGGCGCGCTCGCGGGCAACGAGCGCTACCTCGAGCGCGTAGAGACACTGGTCGCCGCCATGACCGCGGATGCCGAGGTACGGTTGCCGGGCTCGAAACGCTTTGCGGCCGAGCGCCGTGCGGAATCCGGGGGCATCGCGGTCGCCGACGATCTGATGTCGAAGCTCGAAAAGCTCGCGGCGGGTTGACGCTATGCCGACAACCGCCGCCGATCTGGAGCAGGTCGCCGCGCGATTCTGCGCCGTGCTGCGATGTCCGGCCATGCATGTCGGCATACGTACGAAGGGTGATTGCGTCGCCGAGATCGCCTATCTGCCGCATTCGGTGCCGCTTGTGGCGCCGCGCAACCGGCTTGCCGAGCGCGCTGCGCGCCAGGTTGAGCGCTACCTCGGGGACCCGGACGCGCGTTTCTCGCTGCCGTTGGCCGAAACGGGATCAGCGTATCAGCGTCGCGTGTGGGATGCGATAAGCGCGATTCCGCGCGGCCGCACGGCGACCTATGGCGCGCTCGCCAAGGCGCTGCGCTCGGCGCCGCGTGCGATCGGCCAGGCTTGCGGCGCGAACTGGTTTCCGCTCGTCATTCCCTGCCACCGCGTGGTGGGCGCAAACGGCCTGGGCGGTTTTGCGCATCACGGCGAAGGCTTTCACCTCGAGATAAAACGCTGGCTACTGTGGCACGAGCAGGCGATACCCGCGCTCGCGTAGCTGCGCCGTTGAGCGAGGCCGAGGCACGCGTGTTGGACGCATTTTGCGACGCACTCTGGCTCGAGGACGGACTCGCGCGCAATACGCTCGAATCGTACCGGCGCGATCTGGAGCAGTTCGGGGCTTGGCTTGCGCGGGAGCGCGCTCGCGCGCTCGCTACGGCGCAGGATGCAGACCTGCATGCGTACTTCGCGGCGCGCCATGTCGCGCCGCGGCAGCGCGGAGGGCGGGCGCCGCGCGCATCGAGCGACGCGCGCCTTCTTTCTAGCCTCAAGCGTTTCTATCAGTACTGCCTGAGGGAACGCCTGGTGGGGGCGGATCCGACTCTGCGGCTCGATCCGCCCAAACGCACGCCGCGCTTTCCAAAGATCCTGTCCGAGGCCGACGTCGAGGCGCTGCTCGCGGCGCCCGACGTGGATCGCACGCTCGGCCTGCGCGATCGTGCGATGCTCGAAGTGCTGTACGCCTCGGGACTGCGCGTTTCCGAGCTGGTCGCGCTCAAGACGATCGAGGCGAACCTGGATGCCGGTGTCGTGCGCATTCTGGGCAAGGGGGCCAAGGAGCGGTTGGTGCCGCTCGGCGAGGAGGCTGTGCAGTGGGTGCAACGCTACCTTCGCCAGGCACGCCCGGCGCTCGGCAAGCGGACCCGATCCGATGCTCTGTTCCTGACTGCACGCGGCGCCGCGATGACGCGCCAGGCGTTTTGGCACAACATCAAGCGCTATGGCGCGCGCGCCGTTCCGGGCAAGAGCCTCTCGCCGCACGTGCTGCGTCACGCCTTTGCGACGCATCTGATCAACCACGGCGCGGACCTGCGCGTGGTGCAGATGCTGCTGGGTCACTCGGATATCTCCACCACCCAGATTTACACGCATGTCGCGCGCGAGCGCCTCAAGGCGCTTCACGCGAAGCATCACCCGCGAGGATGAAACGCCCAAGCCACTCGGAAACCCCGGCGACGCAGTTCCTGCGTGCGAACGGCGTCGCCTTCAGCGAGCATTTCTACGAATACCAGGAGCACGGCGGCGCCGAGCGCGGCGCCGAGCGGCTCGGCGTTTCGCCCGACGCCGTGGTGAAGACCCTGGTCATGGAGGACGAGACCGGCGCGCCGCTACTGATGCTGATGCACGGCGATCGCAAGGTCTCGACCAAGAATCTCGCGCGCCAGGCGCGGCGCAAGCGCGTCGAACCGTGCCGGCCCGAGGAAGCGCAGCGCCACTCGGGCTATCAGGTTGGCGGCACCTCCCCCTTCGGCACGCGAAAGCGCATGCCGATCTTCATGGAACGCAGCATCCTCGGACTGGAGCGCGTCTACATCAACGGCGGGCGCAGGGGTTTTCTGCTCGGGCTCGCGCCGCGGGAGCTGGTGCGCACGCTTGCACCTGCGCTGGTCGAGGCGGCAATCGAGCCCTAGCGCCGCCGCAGGCCGACGGGCATGACTAGCGGCGGCGCTCGACTGTCACGCCCACGAGGCCCGCATTCTTCAGGATGCCGAGCTTGGCGATCGAAACCTTGACCCACGCGGCGCCGAATTCGTCCAGCACCGCTCGTGCGATGCGCTCGGCGAGGGCCTCGACCAGGTTGAAATGTTCCGCCGCGGCGAGTTCGCGGATGCGCGTCGCTACTTTGTCGTAATCGATGCAATCCGTGACCTTGTCGCTTTCGAAAACGTCGGCATTGGCGATGCCGATCTCGAGGTCGGCCTGCAGCGGCTGCTGCGCGATGCGCTCGCGCTTATGAAAGCCGATCAGTGCCTCGAACCTAAGCCCGCGAACAAAGATGTAATCCATGGGAGGCGCCGATTATAGTGGCGCGAGAGTAGAATGCGCGAGCCATGGACATTGCGCTGATCGTCGTCTGCGCCTACTTGCTCGGCTCGATCTCCTTCGCCATCGTCGTAAGCCGGGCCATGAGCCTGCCTGATCCGCGCGGCTACGGCTCGGGCAATCCAGGCGCGACCAATGTGCTTCGCACCGGCCGCAAAGCGGCTGCCGCGCTTACGCTTGCCGGCGATGCAGGCAAGGGTTGGCTCGCGGTGTTCCTCGCGAGCCTGTATCTCGGCGAGCCTGGATCGGCCGGCGTGGGTGCTCCGCTTGCGGGACTCGCAGCGTTCGTCGGCCATCTGTTTCCGGTATTCCATCGCTTCCAGGGCGGCAAGGGCGTAGCCACGGCCGCGGGCGTACTGCTCGGCATTAACCCATGGCTCGGACTTGGGACGCTGGTGACCTGGGCAGCGATGGCCGGGTTCTTCCGCATTTCGTCGCTTGCGGCTCTGGTCGCAGCGGTATTCGCGCCGCTTTACGCGTGGTGGCTGTTCGGGCTGCGGCCGGTGTTCCCCGTGGTCCTGACCATCGCCGCGCTGCTCCTGTGGCGGCATCGCGCAAATATCGCGCGCCTGCTCGCCGGTACCGAATCGCGCATCGGCGGCAAGCAGGATGCGCCGTCATGAGCGCTTAATCGCGCGTCTCGAGATCCCAGCGCGGCTGCACCGTGAATGCATGCGAGGTGCGTGCGTCGCCTCGATCCTTCAGCCGCAGCGCGGCGGCAAACGCGATCATGGCGCCGTTGTCCGTGCAAAGCTCGAGCGCCGGATAGAACACATCAAAGCCGCTAAGCCCACACTGCCGATCGAGCGCAGCGCGCAGCTGCCGGTTTGCGCCAACGCCGCCGGCGACCACCAGCCGCGTCAGACCGGTCGTCTCCAGCGCGAGCACGCATTTCGCAACCAGCACCTCGACGATAGCCTCTTGAAAGGCCCGTGCGACGTCGGCCTGCGTCTCGGGGGCATTGCCTTCCTTGGCCATCAGGGTGCGGACCGCAGTCTTGAGGCCCGAAAAACTGAACTCCAGATCGCCGCTCGCGAGCATCGGCCGCGGCAGCTTATAACGGCCAGGTCTGCCGCTCTCGGCAAGGCGGGACAGGGCGGGACCGCCCGGGTAGCCAAGTCCGAGCAGCTTGGCCGTCTTGTCGAAGGCCTCGCCCGCCGCGTCGTCCTGCGTTTCGCCGAGGAGCCGGTAGCAGCCCACGCCGTCGACCTGCATGAGCTGCGTATGCCCGCCCGACACCAGCAGGGCGACGAACGGAAACGCCGGCGGCCGGGCGGCGAGCAGGGGCGAAAGCAGGTGCCCTTCGAGATGGTGCACACCCATTGCGGGGATGCGCAATGCAAGCGCCAGCGCATGCCCGAACGATGCCCCGGCAAGCAATGCGCCGGCGAGCCCCGGCCCTTCGGTATAGGCGACGGCGCCAAGGGACGGAATCTCCCGGCCGGCCCGCCGCAGCACTTCGCGGGTAAGCGGCACCAGCCGACGCACGTGGTCCCGCGACGCGAGCTCGGGCACCACTCCGCCATAGGCCTCATGCATTGCAACCTGCGAATGGATCGCGTGTGCCAGCAGGCGCCCGGCCGCCGCGTCGTACACGGCGATGCCGGTCTCGTCGCAAGAAGTTTCGATTCCGAGGATCAGCATAGCGCGGTCATTGTAGCCGGGGGCTAGCCCGCGTCAGAGGAATCCGGATATAATTCAAGTCTTTCGAGTTCAAGCTGGGGACTGAATGCCGACTGTCCGTATCAAGGAAAACGAGCCCTTCGAAGTGGCCATGCGCCGCTTCAAGCGCACGGTCGAGAAGACCGGGCTGCTCACCGAGCTCCGCGCCCGCGAGTTCTACGAGAAGCCGACCGCCGAGCGCAAGCGCAAGCTCGCCGCCGCGGTGAAGCGCAACCACAAGCGCCTGCGCAGCCAGATGCTGCCGCAGAAGCTGTACTAGGCTCGCAAGACCGCTTCGAATGCCTGCCGCCCCGGCGCCGCGCGTCGGGGCGTTCGCATTTTTGGCCGTCGTTTCATTGACGATTCTATGCCGCTCAAGGACAAGATCACCGACGACATGAAGGCCGCGATGCGAGCCAAGGATTCGGCGCGCCTCTCGGCGATCCGCCTGCTGCTCGCGGCGATCCAGCAGAAGGAAGTCGACGAGCGCATCAAGCTTTCCGACTCCGACGTGCTTGGCGTCATCGAGAAGCTGCTCAAGCAGCGCCGCGAGTCGATCGCGCAGTACGCGTCGGCCGGCCGCAACGACCTCGCCGATGGCGAGAAGTTCGAGATGCAGGTGCTCACGTCGTACTTGCCACAGCAACTCGGCGAAGCCGAACTGACGCAGGCCATTGGCGCCGCACTTGCCGAGACCGGCGCGGCGGGCGTGAAGGACATGGGCAAGGTGATGGCGCTGCTCAAGCCCCGCCTCGCCGGGCGCGCCGACATGGCCAAGGTCTCCGCGCTGGTCAAGTCCAAGCTCTCTACCTGAGGCATTAAACTAGCGGCACCCTCCCGCGGGGAGGACACGAGAGGGGCAGACGCGTTTCGCCGGACCCCTGGCTATGATCCCCGATTCGTTCAAGCAGGACCTGCTCAACCGCGTCGACATCGTTGACGTGGTCTCGCGCTATGTGCGGCTGAAGAAGGGCGGCGCGAATTTTCTCGGCTTGTGTCCGTTTCACAACGAGAAGACGCCCTCCTTCACGGTGAGCCCGGCCAAGCAGTTCTATCACTGCTTCGGCTGCGGCGTGCACGGCAATGCCATCGGTTTTCTGATGGAGTACGCGGGGCTCGGCTACGTCGATGCGGTACGCGAGCTCGCGTCCTCTGCCGGCATGCAGTTGCCGGAGTTCCAGCCGCGCACGCCCGAGGACCATGCGCGACGCGAGCGCGAAACCGATCTCTACGGGGTACTGGAGCGCGCGATGGATTTCTACCGCGCGGAGCTGAAGAAATCGCCGCGTGCGGTGCAGTACCTCAAGGGGCGTGGGCTCACGGGCGAGGTGGCGGCGCGCTTTCGTATCGGCTACGCGCCCGGAGACTGGCAGGGACTGCGCGCGGCGTTCCCGCAATACGAGGACAAAGCCCTGGTCGAATGCGGACTGGTGATCGAGAGCGAAGGCAAGCGCTACGATCGATTTCGCGATCGCATCATGTTTCCGATTCTCAGCGCGCGCGGCGCTGTCATCGGGTTCGGCGGCCGGGTGCTGGCGAGCGAAGGCGGTGACGACGCGTCGGGCCATACCTCGCCCAAGTACCTGAATTCCCCGGAGACGCCGCTGTTCGAGAAAGGGCGCGAAGTTTACGGCTTGGTGCAGGCACGCGAAGGCATTCGCGCCGCGAATCGCGTCCTGGTCGTGGAGGGCTACATGGACGTGGTGGCGCTGGCGCAGTACGGTGTGAACTACGCCGTCGCGACGCTGGGCACGGCCACCACGCCGGTGCACGTTGCAAAGCTGCTGCGGCTCGCCGACGAGCTGGTGTTCTGTTTCGATGGCGACAGCGCTGGGCGCAAGGCGGCGTGGCGCGCGCTGGAGGTGGGCTTGCCGTTGGCGCAGGACCACAAGCCCATGCGCTTTCTGTTCCTTCCGCAGGGCGAGGACCCGGACAGCTACGTGCGCGGCCATGGCACGGAGGCGTTCGAGCGCATGGTGTCCGAGGCGCAGACCCTATCTTCGTTTCTGCTCGGCGAGCTTCGCGCGCGCGCCGACCTCGCGACGCCCGAGGGCCGCTCGCGGTTCCTGATGGAGGCCAAGCCGCACGTGCAGAAGGTCGCCGCTCCGGCGCTCCGGCTGCAGCTGGTGAAGGAGTTCGCGGCGCTCGCGCGCGTGACACAGGAAGAAGCCGAGCGTCTGCTCGAGCTGCGCAGCACGACGTCGTATGCTCGACCTGCTCCGGTGCGCTCGCAAAAGGCGCCCGCGATTCCGCTCGAGTGGAAGCTGCTGACGCGGCTGTTCGCAAGGCCGGCGCTTGCATTGGAGATTGATCGCAGCCTGCTCGATCCGAATCTTGCCGAAACCGCCGCGCTGATCGAGCTGATCGACAAGCTCATGCCTCTCCAGCACCCCGAGGAATTGAGCGACGGGATGATCGCCGAGCTTGTGCAGGCGGCGCGCCATGCGAGCTTGCTTTCGCGGGCCCACGCGGTGCTGCGCCTCGAACTCAAGCTGAGCGAGGATGAGGCCGTGGCCGAATTCCACGAGGTGCTCGCAGCGCTGCGCGGGCGTGAGCCGGAGAACGAGCGCGAGCTGCGCCAGAAGGTGCTGCGAGGGCAGGCCTCGCCGGACGAAATCCGGCTCTATGAGCAACGGTTGCGCGCGGCGCGCGACCAAAGCCCGCCGAACTGATTGATTTTGCTATAGTGTAGGGTTTCCTGAAGTCCTGCGTGATGGCGCGGGACATCTATGCGAGGCAAGGATGGCCAAGGACAAGCGCAAGAGCAAGGCGAAGCAGGTTCGTGGGGCAAAGAAGAAATCCAATGGCGTCAAGAAGTTGACGAAGATGAAGAAGGCCGCGCCGGCAAGGCCGGTAGCGAAGAGGAAAGGGAAGAAGGCGAAACTCGGACGGATGACCAAGCCGGCGGCCAAGCCCTCGTCCAAGGCCGCAAAGCTGAAGGGCGCCAAGCGCCCTCCGGCAAGGAAAGCAGTTCCGCTGCGACCCGCATTGGTGAAGGCCGCCGCCGCCGTCGCGCGTAAAGCCGCGGCCAAGGAGAAACAGGCCAGCAAGCTTGCCGCCAAGGCTGCCGAGACCGTTGGCAAGAAGCCCAAGGCGACGATCAAGAGCACCAAGCAGGCGCTTGACCTGCTCGAAGCCAAGGTCAACGCCGGCCTGAAGGCGGCGAAAGGCAAAGGCGGTCGCCCGGGGCGCAAAGGCCGCAAAGACGAGTGGCTGATTCCGGCCGAGCTGCCGAAGGAAGACGCCGAGGCGCGCCGCACGCGCCTCAAGAACCTGATCAAGCTCGGCAAGGATCGCGGCTTCCTGACCTACGCCGAGATCAATGATCATCTGCCCGACAATCTGGTGGACGCCGAGCAGATCGAGGCGATCATCTCGACCTTCGGCGACATGGGCATCCAGGTCTACGACCAGGCGCCCGACCAGGAGTCGCTGCTCATCACCGAGTCCACGCCCGTGGCCTCGAGCGACGAGGACGTCGAGGAGCAGGCGGAGGCGGCGCTATCCACGGTCGACTCTGAATTCGGCCGTACGACCGACCCGGTGCGCATGTACATGCGCGAGATGGGCTCGGTCGAGCTGCTCACGCGCGAAGGCGAAATCGAGATCGCAAAGAGGATCGAAGAGGGCCTGCGCCACATGGTGCGCGCGATCTCGGCTTGCCCGACGACCGTGCAGGAGATCCTCGATCTCGCCGCAAAGGTCGAGAAGGAGGAAATGCGCATCGACGAGGTGGTCGACGGGCTGGC
>JBFKUL010000042.1:0-15622 GCA_041635755.1 Burkholderiales bacterium
GAGGCCGGCCAGCAGTGCGAAGGCAAGCACGATCAGCAGTCCGCGCGCAACACCGAAAAGAGAGCCAAGCGTTCGATCGAGCCCCCCCAGGCCGACCACCTTGATGATCTTCGAGAGCAACAGCGCGATCAGCGTGGTCACTGCGAGCGTGGCGATGAAGACCACGACGAAAGCGGTCACGAACCGAAGCTCGGGACTCGGTATGGACTGCGGCAGGTGCGCGCTGAGCGGCCCGGAAAACAGGTTTGCGGCGAGAAAGGCCAGCACCCAGCCCGCCACCGAAATCACTTCCCGCACCAGGCCGCGCCAGGCACCCCAGATGATCGAGACAACGATGACGCCGAGAACGGCGTAGTCGAGCCACGTCATCCTGACCGACTGGTGATCTTGCCGGGTTTGAACCCGAGGCCCTTGAGCTTTTCCAGCGCCTTCTCGGCCGCATCACGGCTCGCGAACGGCCCGACCCGCACGCGCGTCACGCGGCCGGAAACGATCGCCACCGACTCGGTGTAGTAAGGCAGCTTCGCTGCCACCAGCCTTTCGGTGAGTTCCTTGACCTTGTCGGGTTCCGCCAGTGCGGCAACCTGGATCACGAACTCGGCATTGGCCAGCGCGGCCTCGGCACGGGCCCGCTCGGCCTCAGCGGGTTTCGCGTCGCGCTTCACGGCAGGTATTTCCGGCGCTTTGGCCGGCGCCTCGACGGTGCGCGGCGCCTCGGCTGGAGGGGGTGAGGCCTTGGGGACTTCCTGCGGCTTGGCCGGCACCGCGACGACCGCCGGCGCCTTGGGCGTGACCTTGGGCGCAAAGCGGGTTTCGTCTTCGCCGGGAATGCGCACGTTGACCGGCGGCGCACTCTGCTTGGGTTCCGGGTCGAACACCATCGGCAGCACGATCACCGCGACCAGCACCAGCGCGATGGCGCCGACCAAACGGCGACGACCGCGTCGCTTGAGCGTGTTGATGTCCGGGTTTTCAGCCATGCCTTGCCACGCCGCTGCGCTCCGCCTCGATACGGGCCATCACACTCCCAACCGTAAGAAACGACCCGAAAATCAAAATTTTATCATTCTCGTTAGCCTCGCCACGGGCCGCGACAAAAGCGGCGACCGGGGTTTCGTGCTCGGTGACGGGTACGCTCACTCCGGCAGCGCGGAGCTGCGCGCGCAACTCCGCGGCGTGCGCGCCACGGGCGCCGGGGAGACTTGCGACATGCCAGCGCGAAATGCGTGCGGCCACCGCGCGGATGACGCCCCCGATGTCCTTGTCTCGCAGCATGCCGAACACCGCTATGGTTTCGGGCGCAAAGCCGCTTGCAGCGAGATTCTCGGCAAGCGTCGTCGCAGCTTCCGGGTTGTGCGCCACGTCGAGCACGATCTGCGGTCGACCAGGAACGACCTGGAAGCGCCCCGGCAGCCTCGCTTCGGCAAGCCCAATTCTCACTTCCTGCATCGCCAAGGGCAATCGATCGCGCAACGTGTCGAGCGCGCAAAGGGCGGCCGCCGCATTGCGCAGCTGAATCGCGCCACGCAAGCTCGGATGGGCAAGCGCGCTGCGCCGTCCTTGCGGTCCCCAGTAGGTCCACTGTCCGGCTTCGCGCAAATAGCCGAAGTCCTGGCCGATGCAGAGCAGACGGGCACCGATCGTGTTCGCGTACCCGATCACCGAACGCGGCGGATCCGGGTCGGCGATCACGGCCGGACGCGAGGCGCGGAATATCCCGGCCTTCTCGGCGCCGATGGCCTCCCGGGTGTGACCGAGGTACTCGACATGGTCGATGCCGATGCTCGCAATTACGGCGCAGTCCGGATCGACGATATTCACGGCATCCAAGCGCCCGCCCAGTCCGACCTCCAGTACCAGCGCATCGAGATTCGTCCGAGCGAAAAGCCACAGCGCCGCCAGGGTACCGTATTCGAAATAGGTCAGCGTCACGTCGCCGCGCGCGCGCTCGACGGCTTCGAACGCTGCGCACAGCTGCGCATCGTCCGTCTCCCGGGCATCGATACGCACGCGCTCGTTGTAGCGCACCAGATGCGGCGAGGTGTACATGCCCGTGCGGTAACCTGCGGCGCGCAATATCGCCTCTATGAAGGCGCAGACGGAGCCCTTTCCATTGGTGCCGCCGACGGTGACCACTGGGCAGCGGAGGCTGGCGCCGAGGCGCGCGTGAACCTGCGCCACCCGCTCCAGGCCCAATGCGATGGTCTGCGGGTGCTGCCGCTCGATGAAATCGAGCCAGCCGGCGAGCGAGCGGGATGCCGCCACCGGGCGCAAGCCCTCGAGGCGCTCAGGAAGCCTGCTCGGGGGGCAGGCCCTGCAGCGTGGCCAGCAGCATCGCCAGCTTGTCGCGCAGTTGCCGGCGATCCACGATCATGTCGATGGCGCCCTTCTCGAGCAGAAATTCGGCGCGCTGAAAGCCCTCCGGAAGCTTCTGACGCACTGTCTGCTCGATCACGCGCGGGCCGGCGAACCCGATGAGCGCTTTCGGTTCCGCAATGACGATATCGCCGATCATGGCGAAGCTTGCCGACACGCCACCCATGGTCGGATCGGACAGCACCGAGATGAACGGCAGCTTGCGCGCTGCGAGGTCGGTAAGCGCCGCGGTGGTCTTGGCCATCTGCGCGAGCGACAGTAGCCCTTCCTGCATGCGCGCGCCGCCCGAGGCCGTAACGCACACGAACGGCAGCTTCTGCTCGATGGCAAGGCGAACGCCGCGCACGAAGCGCTCACCGACCACCGATCCCATCGAGCCGCCCATGAACTCGAATTCGAAAGCCGCGCAGACCACGCCGATCGCCTTGATCGAGCCTTGCATGACCACCAGCGCATCGGTCTCCTCGGTCTCGCTCTGGGCCTCCGAGAGCCGCTCCGGATAGCGCCGCGAGTCCTTGAACTTCAGGCTGTCCACTGGCGTCACCTCGGCACCGATTTCGAAGCGCCCATCGGGGTCGAGCAATCCGTCCAGCCGCCCACGCGCGTCGAGGCGCTGATGGTGCGAGCACTTGGGGCAGACGTTCAGGTTCTTTTCCAGGTCGGTGCTGTAGAGCACCGCGTCGCAGGCCGGACATTTGGTCCACAGCCCTTCGGGCACCATCTTGCGCCCGCCCCCGTCGGAGCGCTGGATCTTGGGCGGCAGCAGCTTTTGCAACCAGCTCATAGGGTCCTCATGCGTCGAGTGCGGCGCGGATCGGTTTCAGCAGCGCCCTGACCCGCGCCACCGCTTCCTTCGGACCCGCGGCTTCGATTTCCTGAATGATACGACTGCCGATGACCACTGCGTCCGCAACCTGTGCCACCCGCCGGGCCGACTCCGGGTCGCGGATTCCGAATCCGACACCGATCGGCAGCCGCGTCGCGGCGCGGATCAGCGGAAGGCGCGCCGCGACATCCTCGAGATCGATGTTTGCGGCGCCCGTAACACCCTTGAGCGAGACATAGTACAGATACCCGCTGCCGACCCGCGCGACGTCCTTGATGCGCCGTTCGCTCGAGGTCGGGGCGAGCAGGAAGATCGGGTCGATGCCGTGCTGCTTCGCCAGCTCGGCGAATGGGGCCGCCTCCTCGGGCGGATAGTCCAAGACGATCACCCCGTCGACCCCCGCATCCTTCGCCTGGTCGAGAAACGTTTCGATGCCGAACGCTTCGACCGGATTGGCGTAGCCCATCAGCACAAGCGGCGTGCGCGCGTCACGCGTGCGGAAGGCGCGCACCATCGCCAGGACCTTGCCGAGACCCACGCCCTTGGCCAGTGCGCGCTCCGAGGACCGCTGGATCACCGGACCGTCGGCCATCGGGTCGGAGAACGGCACGCCGAGTTCGAGAATATCCGCTCCCGCCTCGACCAACGCGTGCAGCAGCGGCACCGTAAGCGCTGGATCCGGGTCACCGGCGGTGATGTACGGGATCAGGGCCTTGCGCTTCGCACCCTGTAGCGCCTCAAAGCAAGGCCCGATGCGCGACATCGTCAGAATTCGATGCCCGAGCGCTGTGCGACAGTATGCATGTCCTTGTCGCCGCGCCCCGAAAGATTGACCAGCAAGGCCGCATCCTTGGGCAGGGTCGGCGCCAGGCGCATCGCATAGGCGACGGCATGGCACGATTCGAGCGCGGGAATGATGCCCTCGTAACGGCACAGGTCGTGAAACGCCTCAAGCGCCTCGTCGTCCGTCATCGCAACATACTCGGCGCGCCCCGAGTCCTTGAGCCAGGCGTGCTCCGGACCCACGCCGGGATAATCGAGGCCAGCGGAAATCGAGTGCGTCTCGATAATCTGCCCGTTCGCGTCCTGCAGCAGATAGGTCCGGTTGCCGTGCAGCACCCCGGGCCGACCGGCGCACAGCGAAGCGGCGTGCTTGCCGCTGGCGAGGCCCGCGCCGGCCGCCTCGACCCCGATGAGCCTCGTGCCGGCGATGCCGATATACGGATAGAAAATGCCCATCGCGTTCGATCCCCCGCCGACGCAGGCAATGACCGCATCCGGCTGCTGGCCTGCAAGCTCCGGCATCTGCACCAGGCATTCTTCCCCGATCACCGTCTGAAAGTCGCGCACCATCATCGGATACGGATGCGGGCCGGCGACCGTGCCGATGATGTAGTAGGTGCTCTCGACATTGGTGACCCAATCGCGCATGGCTTCGTTCAGCGCGTCCTTGAGCGTCTTCGAGCCGGACTCCACAGGCACCACCTGCGCGCCCAGCAGCTTCATGCGGTACACGTTGGCGGCCTGCCGCTTGATGTCCTCGGAGCCCATGTACACCACGCACTGCATGCCGTAGCGCGCCGCGACCGTGGCGCTTGCGACACCGTGCTGTCCGGCACCGGTCTCGGCAATCACGCGCTTCTTGCCCATGCTGCGCGCCACCAGTGCCTGACCAATGGTGTTGTTGATTTTGTGCGCCCCGGTATGGTTGAGGTCCTCGCGCTTGAGATAGATCTGCGCACCCCCGGCGCGCAGCGAAAGCTGCTTCGCGTGATATACGGGACTCGGACGGCCGACGTAATGCTTCAGCTCGTAGCGGTATTCGGCCAGGAACGCGGGATCTTTGCGGCAGCGCTCGTAGGCGGCGCGCAACTCGTCGAGCGCGAATGTCAGCGTCTCGGCGACGAATACGCCGCCATAAGGACCAAAATGCCCCCTGGCGTCGGGAAGCTCATCCCTCTGCATGATTGACCTCTGCGATGAACCCGGCGATCTTCGCGGCGTCCTTGATGCCCTTTGCGGACTCGACACCGCTCGAGACGTCCACCCCCCATGGGCGCACGCGCCGAATTGCGTCGGCCACGTTGCGCTGCGCAAGCCCTCCGGAAAGGATCAGGGGCCGGGCACGCTGCGCTGGCACGATCGACCAGTCGAAACTCGTGCCGGCGCCACCGTAGCCTTCCACGTAAGCGTCTGCAAGCCAGCCGCTGGCGTTCGAGAATGGCCGCCAGTATTCTAGCAAATCGATTCCTTGCCTCACGCGGCAGGCCTTGATGTAGGGCAGGCGAAAAGCAGCGCAATACTCTGGCGGCTCCTCGCCGTGGAACTGCAGCATGTCGGGGGCAACTTCGCCGATCACGCGCTCGACCACCTCGCGCGAAGCGTTCACGAACAACGCGACCGAGGTCACGAAGGGTGGCAGCGCGGTGCGGATCGCCCGCGCCTGCTGCAGCGTCAGAAACCGGGGGCTGGGCGGGTAGAACACCAGACCGATCGCGTCGGCCCCCGCCTGCGCTGCTGCGTGCGCATCCTCGACACGCGTGATGCCGCAGATCTTGATGCGGGTGCGCATCGCCTCAGATCTCGAGCACGAGCGGCGCGCCAGTATGCGCGCCCGTCGGCAGGCCCCATCGAGTTGGAAACTCGATTGACTCGAGATAAAGCCCTTGCGGCGCGAAGGTGGGCGCCGCGCGCGCACGATCGCGCTGCTCGAGCACCTCTCGAGCCCAGTGCGCGGGATGCTTGCCCTTGCCCACATAGACCAGGGTGCCGACGACGTTGCGCACCATGTGGTGCAGGAACGCGTTGGCGCGCAGCACAAAATCGAAGCGCTCGCCGTCGCGTTCGATGTCGAGCGCGTGCAAGGTGCGCACCGGGGACTTGGCCTGGCACTCGGCCGAGCGAAATGCGGAGAAGTCATGCTCGCCGACGAGCTGCGCCGCCGCCGCACGCATCGCCTGCAAGTCGAGCGGCAGGTGGAACCATCCCGTGTAGCGTGCCGCGAGGGCCGGACGCACCGGTCGATTGAGCAGGACGTAGCGGTAGCTGCGCGAGGTCGCGCTGTAGCGAGCATGAAACGACTCGTCCACTTGCTGTGACCACAATACGGCGACCGAATCCGGCAGCAGGGCGTTGACGCCGCGCACCCAGGCGGCTGGCGGCCGAGCGGCCTCGGTATCGAAATGCACTACCTGCCCTCGCGCATGCACGCCACGGTCCGTACGGCCTGCGCAGGTTACCGCGATCGGCTCGCCCGCGATGGTTGCGAGCGCCGCCTGCAGGGCGTCCTGCACGGTGCCGCCCCCGGGCTGCGTCTGCCATCCCAGGAAGCGGCTGCCGTCGTATTCGAGGCCGAGTGCGATTCTCATGGCGCAAAAATTTAGCCACGGTCAGCAGCGCCCGAGCGCCGCAGCCGTGGCTAACGCGTGCTTGGGCCGGATTCAGCCCAGGTTCGAGAGCATCTGGCGCGCCTGGGACTGCTGGGCGGCGTCGCCTTCCTTCATCACTTCATTCAGCAGTTCGCGCGCACCGTCCTTGTCGCCCATCTCCTCGTAAGCTTTAGCCAGATCGAGTTTGGTAGCGACCTCCTGCCACTTCGGATCGGTGCTCGTGGTCGGCTCGCTGCTCGGCTTGCTGGGCGAGTCGAGATCGAGGCTGATCGAAGCCAGGTCGACGGGTTGCGTCGCGGCGCCCCGGGGCTCGTCGGCCTTCGTCTCCCCGGTATCGAGGTCGAGCTTGAAATCCAGTCCGGCGTCGGCCGTGGCAGCCTCCTCCGAGGGCGCATCGCCGCCCTCGGTCGAGGGCAGCTCGAAGTCGATGCTGGAGTCGCCCGGCTTGCTTGCCGTGCCGAGGTCGAAATCGAGTCCACCGCTGCGGCCCTTCTTCTCGTCGGTGATGAGCGTGCCCTCAGGGGTGAAATCGCTCCTCTCCTCGGCTTGATCGGAGCCGAGATCGAAATCCACCGACTCCGCAGTCTGTCTCTTTTCGTCGACGTCGAGCGGCAGATCCGGCTCGGGCGCTTCGCCCGGGACCGAGTCCAAGTCGAAGTCGAGCGTCGGTGCCGCGCCCGGCGCGGCGAAGCGCGGCAGCGTCGAGTCCGGCGTTCCACCATAGAGCGCGTTCTGCGGATCGATCGAGCGCCCAAGCGTGAGGGCTTTCTCCCATTCCGCCCCGGCACCCCCGGTGAGCGTACGCAACTGGAGCGCGGTCTTCTCGAATGCCGGACGATCGCGCCGGTTGGCAAAGATGTCGAGCAGCTTGGCGTGCACCGGAACACGCCCCGGATCCTTCTGCAGCGCCTCGCGCAGAATCTCCTCGGCCTGCGCGTCGCGTCCGTAAGCCATATAGACGTCCGCCTCGGCGATCGGATCGACCTCGTCGGTTTCGACGCCAGTGCCGGCGGCACCGCCCTGCGACTGCGGGCCGGACCGGGGGCCCGACTGCGGGCCGGACGTCTGGGACGACGGTCCGCTGGCCGCGTTAAACACCGATGCCGCGCCCATCGAGGTCGCCCCCAACATGCCGGCCTTCGCCTGCACGTTCTTCTTGCGCCGCCATGCCCACGCGCCATACCCGAGCAACAGCGCCATCACGCCACCGAGCCCTCCAAGCGCGATGGGATTCTCGAGAAACTCGTCCACCAGACTGGTCTCCTGGACCATCGGCGGCACCGGCTTTGGCTTCGGCTTCGGCTTGGGCGCTTCCGCTACGGGCGCGGGTGCCTCGACTGCCGGCTTGGGCGCTTCCGCCACGGGCTTGGGCGCCTCGACCGCAGGTTTGGGCGCTTCAACAGCAGGCTTGGGCGCCTCAACCGCCGGCGTCGGCGCCGCGACGGGTGCAGGCTTCTCCGGTGCCTTCGCCGCTGGCGCAACGGCCCCCGGTTTGGCCCCCGCCTGCTTCTCGAGCTCGGCGAGCTGCTGGTTCTTGAGCTCCAGCAGTTTCCTCAAATCGGTGACGTTCTTTTCCAGCTCCGCCACGCGCGACTGGGCTTCCTTCAGCGCACGCTCGCGCGCCACGCTGTCGTCTCCGCGCGCCGCGACCGTCGCCCCCGCGGCGGGCTTCGCGGGATCCGCCTGCGCCAGCTTGAGCTGATCAGTCTGCGGGGCCGGCGACGGCGCCGGCGGTTTCGCGCTGATCGCACCGCTCGCCGCGCGATCGCCCGGCGTCGTGGTTGCGGGCGCGGCAGCAACCGCGGAAGCCACCTTGCGCTGGTACGCGGCGAACTCGGTCATGTGCTCGCCCACGACGCGAGTCGCTTCCGCGCCCTCGATCGCGCCCGCGGCGTCGATGTCCGGGATGGCGAGGATGCGACCCTCGCGCACCAAATTAATGTTGTCGTCGATGAACGCGTCCGGATTGGCACGGAATATCGCGATCATCATTTGATTCTTGGATACGCCGGGCTGCGCGTTGCGCATCGCGATCTCACCCAGCGTTTCGCCTTTTCTCACTTCGTGCGTGCCAGCGCCCGCGACCGCTGCGGGCTGGGGCGACACCGCGGTGCCACTCCCCTGCCATCCCCAACGGGTCTCCCATCCCATCATGTTGCGGCGGGCCAGATCCTCGAGCCCCTCTGCTGTCATCGGCTTGGCGGTCACGCCGGGCGCCGGGGCGGGCGCCACCGGGCGCTCCTCCGCGCGAGGGGGCGCTGCCTCGGCGGGCGGTGCAGGCCGAGTGATCGGCTGCGTGATGGGTTGCGTCGCCGGCGCCGCGGGCACAGCGGCGGGCGCCGGGGCGGGCGCGGGAACGGGTGCGGCTACCGGGGGCGCCGCGGCGATCGGCTGCGGTCCCTTGTACTCCGGCGGATCGAGCAGGAACGTGTACTCGCGGACTAGACGCCCGGTGGCCCATTGCAGCTCGACCAGCAACTCGAGGAACGGCTCGTTGACCGGTTGCACCGTGCTCAGTCGCAGCACCGGCTTGCCGTCGCGGCGAATGATGTTCAGCCGAACGCCCAGCAATATCGGGTTGAACTCCACGCCGGCCTGACGAAAAGCTTCCGCACTCGCGAGCCGTGCGCCGAGCGAATCGTCCTCACCGGGCTGCAGGGAAACGATCTCGATTTCGGCATTCAAGGGCTGGCCCAACCCCGAAAGCACCTTCAATTGACCGAGGCCCGCGGCGTGGGCGACCAATGGCAAGCTAAGCAGTACCGCCGCAAATATTCTTATGGACTTTAGATTGCCCACGGTTCCACCCTGAGTCGTCTTTCCCCGGCCAATGAACATAACATCATGGCCTTAGGCTTGCAAGTTGAGATGACTTCTGAATTGTCGTGAATCCCTCGCGAGAACGTCATGCAGTGCTCCTTGTTTCGGCGGTGGCCTGCAACCGCTGCCGGCCCCGTCCTCATCAGTGCTTGACGCCGTTGTCCAACAGGATGCGCAGCATCCGACGCAGCGGCTCGGCGGCGCCCCAGAGAAGCTGATCGCCGACCGTGAACGCAGCAAGATACTCCTCGCCCATCGGCATTTTGCGTAACCGACCGATCGGCACCGAAAGCTTTCCGGTGACCGCCGCGGGCGTGAGCTCGGCAAGCGTCTCGTCCCGGCGATTGGGCACGACTTTCACCCAATCGTTCGCCTCGGCGATGATGCCCTCGATCTCGTCCAGCGGCACGGCCTTGCGCAGCTTGATGGTCAACGCCTGGCTGTGGCATCGCATCGCGCCTACACGCACGCAAATGCCGTCGACCGGGATCGGTCGCGCCGAGCGCCCGAGGATCTTGTTGGTCTCGGCCTGCCCCTTCCATTCCTCGCGACTCTGACCGTTGCCCAGATCCTTGTCGATCCACGGCAGCAGGCTGGCCGCGAGCGGATAGCCGAAATGTGCCTTCGGCAACGCGCCTGAGCGAACCGTCGCGGAGACGTTGCGGTCGATATCGAGCGCACTCGCCGCCGGATCGGCGAGCAGCGCCTTTGCACCGTCGCCGACGCGCGCCATCTGCTCGGCGAGCTCGCGCATGTTGGCGGCACCGGCGCCCGAAGCCGCCTGATAGGTCATGCTCGTCATCCACTCGACGAGGTCGTTCTTGAACAGCCCGTCGATGCCCATCAGCATCAGGCTCACGGTGCAGTTGCCACCGATGAAATCCCGCGTGCCATCGGCGAGCGCCTGCTTGATTACCGGCATGTTGACCGGGTCGAGAATAATCACCGCGTCATCCTTCATGCGCAGCGCGCTCGCCGCGTCGATCCAATAGCCCTTCCAGCCAGCCTGGCGCAGCTTCGGGTAAACCTCGTTTGTATAGTCGCCGCCCTGGCACGAGATAATCACCGGCAGCATCCTGAGCGCCTCGAGATCGAGGGCGTTCTGCACCGGGCCAGCCTCCTTGCCGATCGCCGGCCCTTTGCCGCCCGCCTGCGAGGTGGAGAAGAACACCGGCTCGACATGCTCGAAGTCGCGCTCGTCGCGCATGCGCTGCACCAGCACCGAGCCGACCATGCCCCGCCAGCCCACGATTCCGACTCTCAACACCGCCATGCTCCCGTCATTCGTTTTCCCAGGCTCGCCCGCCGTCGAGGCCGCGCCACGCGGCGCTTCCGCTAAAGGGCCGCAAGCACCGCCTCGCCCATCTCCCTCGTTCCGACCTTGCGCGTACCCGTCGTGTAAATATCCGCCGTGCGGTAGCCGTCGCGCAACACCTTCTGCACCGCGCGCTCGATACGATCGGCCGCCACGGCCTGATCCAGAGAATAGCGCAACATCATGGCCGCCGAGAGGATCGTGGCGAGCGGATTGGCCAAGTCCTTGCCGGCGATGTCGGGCGCCGAGCCGTGAATCGGCTCGTATAGCCCCTTGCCGCGCTCGTCGAGCGATGCCGAAGGCAGCATGCCGATCGAACCCGTCAGCATCGACGCCTCATCCGACAGGATGTCGCCGAACATGTTGCCGGTGACAATAACGTCGAACTGCTTCGGATTGCGCACCAGCTGCATGGCGCAGTTGTCCACGTACATGTGCGACAGTTGAACGTCCGCGTATTCGTTGCCGGTCTCGATCAGCACCTGCTTCCACAACTCGGTGGTCTCGAGCACGTTCGCCTTGTCGACCGAGCACAGGCGCCTGGCGCGCTTGCGCGCCGCCTGGAAGGCGACCTGCGCGATGCGCCGGATCTCGCTTTCGCGGTAGCGCATGGTGTTGATGCCCTCGCGCTCGCCGCCGGCGAGCGCGGTGATGCCGCGTGGCTCGCCGAAGTAGATGTCGCCGGTCAGCTCGCGCACAATCAGCACGTCGAGCCCGGCCACCACCTCGCGCTTGAGCGTCGAGGCATCGACCAGGGCGTCGTAGACCTGCGCCGGACGCAGATTCGCGAACAACCCGAGCTCCTTTCGCAGGCGAAGCAGGCCGCGTTCCGGGCGCTTGTCGCGCGGCAGCGGGTCATACTGCGGGCCGCCGATCGCCCCGAACAGGATCGCGTCGGCGTCCCGGGCAAGCTTGAGCGTCGCTTCCGGCAGCGGATCGCCGGCGGCGTCCACGCCCGCGCCGCCCACCGGCGCCTGCTCGAACTCCATGCGAAGGCCGTCGCCGGCCAGCCGGCGCAGCACCTTCAGCGCCTGGTCGATGATTTCTGTTCCGATGCCGTCTCCCGGCAGAACCGCGATCTTCATCGCGGCTACCGGAACAGCCAGGGAAGCTGCTGGCGGCGCTGCGCCTCGAAGGCGCGAATCTTGTCCGCGTGGCGCAGCGTCAGGCCGATGTCGTCCAGTCCGTTCAGCAGGCAGTGCTTGCGAAAACCGTCGACCTCGAAACGCAGAACGCGCGAGCCGTCCGCCGTTGATACCGCCTGCCGCTCCAGATCGACCGTCAACTTGAAGCCGGGGAACGATGCGCAGTCGTAGAACAATTGGTCGACCTCGGCTTCCGGCAGAACCACCGGCAGCAGGCCGTTCTTGTAGCAGTTGTTGAAGAAGATGTCGGCGAACGAAGGCGCGATCACGCATCGAAAGCCGTAATCGAGCAGCGCCCAGGGTGCGTGCTCGCGCGACGAGCCGCAGCCGAAGTTCTTGCGCGCAAGCAGGATCTGCGCGCCCTTGAAGCGCGGCTGGTTGAGCGCAAAGTCCCGATTGAGCGGCCGCTTCGAGTGGTCCATGCCCGGCTCGCCGTGGTCCTTGTAGCGCCAGGCATCGAACAGGTTCGGGCCGAAGCCCGTGCGATGGATCGACTTCAGAAACTGCTTCGGAATGATCTGGTCGGTGTCGACGTTGGCGCGATCGAGCGCGGCGACCAGTCCGGTGAGTACGGTGAACTTGTCCATGAGCGCTGTCTTCCTTGGCCCGGGCGCTCAGCGCCAGTCGCGCACGTCTACGAAATGCCCGCTGACCGCCGCGGCCGCTGCCATTGCGGGGCTGACGAGATGCGTGCGGCCGCCTGCGCCCTGGCGACCCTCGAAGTTGCGGTTCGAGGTCGAGGCGCAGCGCTCACCCGGCTCGAGCCGGTCGGCGTTCATCGCCAGACACATCGAGCAGCCCGGCTCGCGCCACTCGAAGCCGGCGTCGCGGAAGATCCGGTCGAGCCCTTCGCGCTCGGCTTGCGCCTTCACGGGCCCCGAGCCGGGCACCACCAGCGCGAGGCGGATATTCGAGGCGACGCGGCGGCCCTTCACGACCGCCGCCGCGGCGCGCAGGTCCTCGATACGGGAATTGGTGCACGAGCCGATGAACACCTTGTCGAGCGCGATGTCGGTGACGCGGGTGCGCGGCTTGAGCCCCATGTAGACCAGCGCGCGCTCGATCCCCTCGCGACGCGACGCGTCCTTCTCTTTGTCCGGATCAGGCACCGTACCGTCGATCGGCACCACCATTTCGGGGGACGTGCCCCAGGTTACCTGCGGCAGGATCTCGCGTGCATCGAGCGCGACTTCGCGTTCGAACTTCGCATCGCGATCGCTCGTCAGTGTGCGCCAGTAGGCCACGGCCTGGTCCCACTCGGGTCCGCTCGGCGAGAAGGGTCGCCCCTTCAGATAGGCGATGGTCGTCTCGTCGGCCGCGATCATGCCGGCGCGCGCGCCGGCCTCGATCGCCATGTTGCACAGGGTCATCCGGCCTTCCATCGACAGCGCGCGGATCGCGCTGCCGGCGAATTCGATGGCGCTTCCGGTGCCGCCCGCGGTGCCGATCCGCCCGATCATTGCAAGCGCAATGTCCTTGGCGGTGACCCCGCGCGCCAGCGTTCCGTCCACGGTCACGCGCATGTTCTTCATCTTCTTCGTGATCAGGCACTGCGTCGCGAGGACGTGCTCGACTTCCGAAGTGCCGATGCCGTGCGCCAGGCAGGCAAAGGCCCCGTGGGTGCTGGTGTGCGAGTCGCCGCACACGACGGTCATGCCCGGAAGCGTCGCGCCGATCTCCGGGCCGATGACGTGCACGATGCCCTGGCGCTTGTCGAGAAACGGGAAATACACCTTGGCGCCATACTTCTTGATATTGGCATCGAGCGTCTCGACTTGAAGGCGCGACACCGGATCGGTGATGCCGTCGATGCCGCGGTCCCAGCCCGTCGTCGGCGTGTTGTGATCCGCCGTCGCGACCACCGACTCGATGCGCCAGGGCTTGCGCCCGGCAAGCCGCAGGCCCTCGAACGCCTGCGGGCTGGTCACTTCGTGCACGAGGTGGCGGTCGATATACAGCAGCGCGGTGCCGTCGTCCTCGACGGTCACGACGTGGCTGTTCCAAAGCTTGTCGTAGAGGGTCTGGCCCATCGCGTGTTGCCGCTCCGTGTTCTGCTCTATGGAAACCCTGAATTATTGCATGCGCGGGCGGGCGTCCGGTATCCCGAAAGGGCCCGGTTCAGCGTCGGCGCTGCGTCTCCTGGTAAAGCGGCATCACCCGTTCGGCGTAAGCCCGCAGATCATTGATGCGCGTGGCATGCGAGGGATGCGTAGACAGGAATTGCGGCGGCTGGCCGCCGCCCAAACCCTGCATCTTCTGCCACAGGCTGACCGCGGCGCGCGGGTCGTAGCCGGCGCGCGCCGCAAGCTCGACCCCCAGCCGATCGGCCTCGGTTTCATGGGTGCGCGAATTGGGCAGATTCACCGTGACATCGAGCACCACCTGCGAAAGATCTTTCGCAATGCCGGAAATCCCGAACGCGGCGCCGATCACGTCGACCGCGATGCCTTGCCCTACTGCACGGGAAGCCCGCTCCCGGCCATGCTCGCGCAGTGCATGCGCCATCTCGTGGCCCATCACCGCCGCCAATTCATCGTCACTGGGCTGCAGGCGCTCAATCAGCCCGGTATAGACGGCAATTTTTCCGCCCGGCATGCACCAGGCGTTTACGTCCTTGGATCCGATGACGTTGGTTTCCCAGCTCCAGCCCGGCGCATCGCTGCGAAACGCGCCCGTCTGCGCGATCAGACGCTGCGCGATCCGCCGAACGCGTTCGACCTGCGCCGGATTCGGGTTGAGGCGCCCGCCACGCCCGGCCTCGCCCAACTCCTTCTGATAGGCGCGCGCGGCGCTCTCGTTGACCTCGCGCGAGGAGATGAGCATGGTTTGCTCGCGCTCCACGCCGACCACGCCCGACTCCGTGGTGCGCACGGTTTGGCAGCCTGCGGCCAACGCAAGGGCCGCGCCGATCATAATGGGTTCGATCCTGAGTTTCATCGCTTCATGCACTCCATCGCTTGTATAACGCGCCGCCTCGAGCTGCGCTGACCCGCTACATTCCGGCCCGGCGTACGCGCATCACGAGCACCGCGCCGAGTACCGCGACCGCGCCGGCGCAGGTGAACGCAAGGCTCGGTCCGCCCGTGTCCCAAGCCCATCCCGCCAGCAGCATGCCGGCCGCGCCGCCAGCACCATAGGACAGACTCGAAAAAAGCGCCTGCCCGCGGCCGTGCGCCCTCGCCGGAAACAGCCGGTGCACGGCTGCGACCGAGGCTGCATGGTAGGCGCCAAACGTCAGCGCGTGCAGCAACTGGGCGAGTACCAGCACGGCAAGCACTCCGGACGCCCAGCCGATGGCCACGAAGCGCAGCGCCGCGCAGACAAAGCTGGCCAGCAGGATGGTGGACAGCGCGAAACGCCGAAAGATCGCCGGAAGGTAGAGAAACACTGCAATCTCGGCCAGCACCCCCAGCGTCCACAGTGCGCCGATGGTCGCCCCCGAATAGCCGAGGCGTTCCAGGTGCAAGGTGAAGAACGCGTACAGCGCGCCGTGGGCGACCGCCATGCAGAACCCGGCAGCCAGCAGCGCGCGGATCGCCGGCCGCGCAAGCTCGGCGCCGAGCGCCGTGCCGACGTCGGTGGCAGGTGCCGGCGCGCGCCGCGGCAGCAGCGCGCAAACGAACATGGCCGCGAGACTAAGCGCGAGCAACGTGGCCGGCAAAGTCTGCACCGGATGCGCGTCGAGCCAGCTGCCGAGCGCGAGCACACCGGCGATGAAGCCGAGTGACCCCCACAGCCGCACCGGGCCGTA
>JBFKUL010000043.1:0-15621 GCA_041635755.1 Burkholderiales bacterium
CCTTGCCCGCCGGCGCCGCACGCTCAAGCAGATCGGCACGCTCGAGCTTTACCAGCCCCTCGAAGCCGGCCGCCGCGAGGTTGCGCTCGGCCGCGCCGAGCGCGGCGTCGTCCAGATCGCTGCCGTACAGCCGCACGCCACGCCGCCCCGCCGGGCGCGCCGCCTCGTCGCGCAGGCGGCGCCAGAGCGCGCCGTCGAAGTTGGCGAGCCTCTCGAAGCCGAACGTGCGCCCAGCACCGGGCGCGCGGCCGAGCGCGATCGCCGCGGCCTCCGAGAGCAGCGTGCCGCTGCCGCACATCGGATCGAGCAGCGGCTCCTCCGGTGTCCACCCGGTGAGCAGCACGATGCCCGCCGCGAGGTTCTCGCGCAGCGGCGCTTCGACGCGTGCGCGACGCCAGCCGCGCTTGAACAGCGCCTCGCCCGAGGTGTCGAGATAGACCGTGCCACGCGCCGCATCGAGAAACACGTGCACCCGCACGTCCGGCCGTGCGCGATCGACGCTCGGGCGGCGGCCCGTCGAGTCTCGAAAACGATCGCACACGGCGTCCTTTACCCTGAGCGTCGCGAACTCGAGGCTCTTGAGCGGGCTCCTGATGGCGGTAAGGTTGACGCGCAGGGTGCGCTCGACACCGAACAGACGCGGCCAATCCACCGCGCGTACGGCAGCGTAGAGTTCGTTCTCGTTGCGGTAGGGGAACTCGCCCACCCGCCAGAGTACCCGCGAGGCGAGCCGCGAGAAGACGTTCGCCCGATAGCACGCTTCCCAGTCGCCCTCGAAGGCGACGCCGCCCGGCACCTCGCGCGCCTCGCGCGCACCGAGCGCGCCGAGTTCGGCGGCGGCGAGCGCCTCCAGCCCGCGCGGGCATGGCGCGAAGAATGCTTCAGAAGGGCTTGAGGACAACCAGCAGCACCACGGCGAGAAGCAGGACTACCGGCACCTCGTTGAACCAGCGCAGCCAGACATGGCGCTTGGTGTTGCAGCCGCGCCGGAAATCGAGCATCAGCTTGCCGCACCACACGTGATACGCCACCAGCAGCGCGACGAGCGCGAGCTTGGCGTGCAGCCAGCCGCCGGTAAAGCCGTACCCCAGCCACAGCCACGTGCCGAGAATCAGGGTGAGCACGCCGCTCGGGGTCATGATGCCCCAGAAGAGCTTGCGCTCCATCACTTTGAAGCGCTCGAGCGAGGGCTCGTCGCTCGCCATCGCGTGATAGACGAACAGGCGCGGCAGGTAGAACAGGCCCGCGAACCAAGTCACTACGAACACGATGTGCAGCGCCTTGAGCCAGAGCATCGCGACCCTACTTGAGCAGCCGGCGGCGCGTGAGCACCACGGCGAGATAGAAACCGATGATCGCATAGGCGACAAGCACGCTCAGGTGCCCGACGAGCGCCGGCGGCAGCTCACCCGAGAGCATCGGCCGCACGATCGCCACGCCGTGGTACAGCGGCAGCACCACCCCGATCGCCTGCAGCGTCTCGGGCAGGCGCTCGACCGGGAAGAACACGCCGCACAGGATCATCATCGGCGTGAGCACCAGCGTCAGGTAGTAACTGAAGTAATCGTAGCTGTTGGCGAGCGCATTGATCGCGAGGCCGAGCCCGCCGAAGCACAGACCGATCAGCAGCACCACCGGAATCGTGGCGAGCGCGAGCGGCGAGGAGACGTAGCCAAACAGCGAGACCACGATCAGCACCGCCACGCCGGCGGCAAGCGCCTTGGTGGCGCACCACGACCATTCGCCGGTCACCACGTCATCGAGCGTCAGCGGCGCATTGACGATCGCCTCCCAGGTGCGCTGCACGTGCATGCGCGAGAATGCGGAGAACAGCGACTCGAAGGTCGCCGCGTACATGGTGGCCGAAGCGACGAAGCCGCCCGACAGGAACACGAAGTAGGAGGTGCCGCCGACCTCTCCGATGACCGCACCCAGGCCGTAGCCCAGGCCGAAGAGCAGGATCAGAGGATCGGCGAGGTTGCCGAGGATGGAAGGCAGCGCGAGCTTTCGCCAGACCAGGAAATTGCGCTGCCACACCGGACGAAAGCGCGCACTCACTGCGGGTGGCGCGTAGCGGCGCGCGGAGTTCATGGCACGCTCTTAGTCGCGCAGGTCGCGCCCGGTGAGCTTGAGGAATACGTCCTCGAGGTTCGCCGGGCGGTGCAGGTACACGAGCTCGCGCTGTCCCTCAAGGCTCGTGAGCACCGGCTCGACGTCGCTCGCGTAGCAGAACACGGTTTCACCGGCGCGCTCGACGCGCGGCACGAGGCGGCTTGCGCGCGCCATCCAATCGCCCACGCTCGGGCCGTGCACCTCGACGACCTGCGACTCGATGTGCCTGGCCACCAACTGCCGCGGGCTGCCTTCGGCGATCATGCGACCGTGGTCCATGATCGCCACGCGCCGGCACAGCCGCTCGGCCTCCTCCATGAAATGCGTGGTGAGCACCAGCGTGCGGCCTTCCAGCGTGAGCTGGCGCAGCCGCTCCCAAATCAGGTGCCTCGCCTGCGGATCGAGCCCGGTGGTCGGCTCGTCCATGAAAATCACCTGCGGGTCGTTGACCAGCGCGCGCGCGAGCGTGAGGCGCCGGCGCATGCCGCCCGAGAGCGTCTGGATCTTGGCCTGGGCGCGCCCGGCGAGCCCGGCGAACTCGAGCAGCTGTGGAATGCGCGCCTCGATCTCGCGTACCGGCAGCCCGAAGTACCGACCGTAGACGATCAGATTCTCGGTCACGGTGAAGTCCGGATCGAGATTGTCGAACTGCGGTACCACGCCGACGCGCCGGCGTGCCTCCCGCGCACGCCGCGGCACAGGCTCGCCGAGCAGCTCGATCGCGCCGGCGTCGGGATCGGAGAGCCCGAGGCAGAGCTTGAGCGTGGTGGTTTTGCCTGCGCCGTTCGGTCCGAGCAAGCCGAAGCACTCGCCGGGGCGTACTTCGATATCGACGCCACGCACCACCTCAAGCTCGCCGTAGAACTTGCGCAGCCCGCGGGCCGACAGGGCCGGGGCGCCGTTCATGCGGCGCGCCAGTTGGACTGCACGATCCTGCGCAGCACCTGCAGGCGGCGATGGAAGAAGTGATCCGCCCCGGGGACCAGGATCACCGGCAGATCCTGCGGACGTGCCCACGCGAGCACATCGGCAAGCGGCACGGTCAGGTCCTCCTCGCCGTGGATCAGCAGCGTGTCGGGTGGAACCGCGGGCGCCTCGAAGCGGTTTACAGCGACCCCCACCAGCACCATGCGCTCGGGCTTGACCTGCTGCGCGAGCTTGGCCTGGATCGCGGCGCCGAACGAGAAGCCGGCAAGCACGAACGGCGACTCGCCGTACTGCGTGCGCGCCCAGTCGAGCACTGCGGCAAGATCGTCGACTTCACCGCGGCCCTCATCGTGCTTGCCTTCGGAGCCGCCGACACCGCGGAAGTTCGGGCGCAGCGCCGCATAGCCCAGCTCAACGAATGCGCGCGCCAGGGTCTGCACCACCTTGTTGTCGAGCATGCCGCCGAACAGCGGGTGCGGATGCGCGACGAGCGCGACGCCGCGCTTCGGGCCCTCGGCCGGCTCGTCGAGCGCGCATTCGATGCGCCCGGCGGGCCCGTCGAGGCGCTCGCGCCGAGTCGTGGCGCGCATCAGATCGTCAGCCGCTCGACGATGCGGCCGTGCCGGACATGCTCCTCGATGATTTCGTCGATGTCGGCGCGATCCACGTAGGTATACCAAACCGCCTCGGGGTAGATCACGATGCAGGGACCTTCCTCGCAGCGGTCCAGGCACCCTGCCTGGTTGACGCGCACCTGCTCCTTGCCGGAAAGACCCAGCGCCTTGACGCGCGCCTTGGCGTAGTCGCGCATCGCGGACGCGCCCTTGTCGTTGCAGCAGGTGCGGCTGCCGTCGCGCTGGTTGCAGCAGAAAAAGACGTGCCGGGCGTAGTAGGACATGGAAGGCGGATTTTACCCGAGCGGCGGCGCACGCCGCGCGCCTCGCGCTCAGTCGAAAATCTTGATCGCGTCGCGCCGCGAGGACAGATAGATGATGTAGGCGAGCGCGGCGAACGGCCAGACCGAGGTCACCAGGCGCGTCAGGCCATTGAAATTCAGAAAGTGGCCCTGCTGCCAGACCTTGAGGCTCGCGGTAAGGTAGGGATTGGGCGGCGCAAGATTAACCAGCACGGTGCCCGCCATGAGCAGCACCGCCGCGAGCACCAGGCGCGGCGTGCGCGGCAGCCACACTGCAAGCGCCGCCGCGAGCAGCCCGGCAACCAGTCCCTGCAGCGCCCCCGGCGTGAGCCAGATGAACACGTTCTCGGCCTGCATCAAGATCGCAAAGGCCGCGGTCTTGACCGCGAGCGCGGCGAGCACGAGGGCGATCAACATGGTGCGTACGCGCTCTCCCGGTGTCACGATCGCCGACAGAATCACCGCCACCGCCACCATATTTGTGCCCGCAGTCATCGCCTCGATCGAGATGAACAGCTCGGCGGCGCGCGCCGGCCCGCCCGGCGCGGCAAACAGATCGCGCAGATCGCCCACACCGAAGAGCAGCATCGCGGGATTGAGCTGCGTGAACAGCCACAAGCCGAGCAGCACCAGGCCGAGATCGGCGGTTGCGCCCGGGCTGAACGCACCGGCGCGCAGCCGCTTGAGCGGCCCGCCCTGCAGCAGCCAAGGCGCGAGGCGCGCACCGAGCAGCGCGCCGACGAGCGCGCCGACGATGTTGAACGCGACATCCAGGTTCGACTCGAAGCGCGCGGGCAGGTAGGTCTGTGCCGCCTCGAGCCCGAGCGAAAGCGCGGCACCACTGATTACAGCCACCGCGATTGCGGCCATGCCGAGCAGTCGCGGATAAAGCGCGAGCACGCACAGGAAGCCGTAGGGCACATACGAAAGCACGTTCGCGGCGACATCGAAGGTGGTGAGGTAGCGCGGCCAGGGCGCGGCCAGGTACGCGAACGCTGACAGGCCCGCGTCGCTCCAACCCGACAGCGGGTAGAGCGAGGCGTAGGCTGCGAGCAGCACATACACCACGTACAGAAGCCGAGCGAGCGGCGATCCACGCATCGGCTCATTTTAGCGGGCATCAGGCGCGCCCGCCCTGCTCGGCTCAAGTGCCGCGCGTCGTGCGATGGGCCTGCGCGCTCGGGTGCGCCGCGCCGCGCGTGAGCAGCGATCCGGCGATCATGCCGACGAGCGATGCGCCGAGGCCGATGAGTTGCGGCGGCCACAGGCCCTCGGGCTCGACGAGCTCCATCATCCCCCAGCCGAACATGCCGAGCAGCACGGCCGCCACGGCGCCGGGCACGTTGGCGTGCTTCCAGTACAGCCCGAATACGAGCGGCACGAAGCACGACACGAGCGTCACTTTGTACGCGTTCTGCACCATCTCGTAGATCGTCGCCTCGCTGTTGAGCGCGAACAGCATCACGCACAGCGCGAAGATGATCAGCACCAGGCGCAGCGTGAGCAGGAACTGACGGTCGCTCATGTGGGGGAAGAACGGCCGCAGGATGTTCTCGGTGAAGAGCGCCGTCGGCGCGAGCAGCGCGCCGCTCGTGGTCGACAGGATCGCCGAGAGCAGCGCGCCGAAGAACACCACCTGCGCGAATAGCGGCGTGTGATTGAGGATCAGGTTAGGCAGGATTAGCTGGTGCGCGTTGCCCTCGGCGTCCATCAGCGGCTTGACCATGTTCGGGTCGATCAGGAAGGCCGAATACGCGAGATAGATCGGCACGAACGCGAGGCAGAAATAGAGCATGCCGCCGATGATCGTGCCGCGCACCGCAGTCTGCTCGTCCTTGGCCGAGGTGACGCGCTGGAATACGTCCTGCTGCGGGATCGACCCGAGCGCGGCGGTAATGAACGCGGCAAGGAACCACAGCACGTCCTTCAGCTCGAGCGCCGGCCAGAAGGCGAACTTTTCGGCCGTCGCGGCATGCGCCACGATCACCGAGGGCCCGCCCGCCATGTCGCCCAGGAGCGAAGCGAGGTAAACGAGGCCGAGCACAATGATCACCGTCTGGAACAGATCGGTGAACGCCACCGACCACATGCCGCCGAACAGCGTGTAGACCACCACCACGCCGGCGCCGATCATGATGCCCATCGCCAGGGAGATGGCCCCACCCGAGAGCGTGTGGAACACGACGCCGAGCGCGGTCATCTGCGCCGAGGTCCAGCCCAGGTACGAGATGGTGATCGCGAGGCTGGTGATCAGCTCGACCGGCCGATTGAAACGCTTCTTGTAGAAGTCGCCGATGGTGAGCAGGTTCATGCGGTAGAACGCGCGCGCAAAGAACAGCCCGACGAGCACCAGGCAAAGCGAGAAGCCGAAGGGGTCGGCCACGACCCCGCTCAGGCCTTCCTTGAGGAAAGTCGAGGACACCGCGAGCACCGTCTCGGCGCCGAACCAGGTGGCGAACACCACGGTGATGCTCATGTACAGGGGCAGGCTGCGGCCCGCCACCAAGTAGTCCTTCGAGTTCTTGACGCGCAGCGCGGCCCACAGGCCGATGCCGACCGACACCGAGAGATACAGGAGCACGAACCAGATCAGCATGGCGTCATCCGCTCTTCATCCGTTGGCAACGCGCGCAATCATAGCGCGCTCGGCCGCGACTTGGGACGCCTTGCCACCTAGAGAACCGCGATTGCCTGCAGCGCGAGCACCAGCGCGGCCACCACGACCAGCGCCGCGAGCAGCCGATTGCGGCGCACGCCCTGCGCCGCGAGCTTCTCAAGGGCCTCGGCAAGCCGACCGGTGCGATCCTCCGAGAGCGCGCGGTGTACCAGGCGCGGCAGTTGCGGCAGCGTGCTCGCCCAGTACGGCGCCTCGTGCTCGATGCTCTTGACGAGGCCGCGCCAGCCGATCTGCTCGCTCATCCAGCGCTCGAGGTAGGGCTTGGCGGTGCGCCACAGATCGAGCTCCGGGTCGAGCTCGCGTCCCAGGCCCTCGATGTTGAGCAGCGTCTTCTGCAGCAGCACCAGCTGAGGCTGTATCTCGACGTTGAAGCGGCGCGAGGTCTGAAACAGCCTGAGCAGCAGCTTGCCGAAATAGATCTCCTTCAGCGGCCGCGCGAAGATCGGCTCGCACACCGCCCGGATCGCCGCCTCGAACTCGTCGACCCGCGTCTCGGCGGGCACCCAGCCCGCGTCGAGATGCGCCTGCGCTACGCGCCGGTAATCGCGATTGAAGAAGGCGATGAAGTTTTGCGCCAGGTAGTTCTTGTCGGTCTCGGTGAGCGCGCCCATGATGCCGAAATCGAGTGCCACGTAGCGGCCCTTGCGCTCGCCCTCGGTGGCGACAAGGATGTTGCCCGGGTGCATGTCGGCGTGGAAGAAGCCGTCGCGGAACACCTGCGTGAAGAAGATCTCGACTCCGGCGCGCGCAAGCTGAGGAATATCGATGCCCTGCTCGCGCAACCGCTCCACCTGCGAGATCGGCGTGCCGTGCATACGCTCCATCACCATGACGCGCTGCGAGCACCAGTCCCAGTAAACCTTGGGCACCACCAGAAGCGTCGAGCGTTCGAAATTGCGCCGCAATTGGCTCGCGTTGGCCGCCTCGCGCATCAGATCGAGCTCCTCCTCGAGGTGGCGCGCGAACTCGGCCACCACCTCGCGCGGCTTCAGGCGCCGGCCCTCGGACCACAGGCGCTCCACCAGGCCCGCTGCAGTCTGGAGCAAAGCCACGTCCTCGGCGATGGCCGCCTCGACGCCTGGTCGAAGCACCTTCACCGCCGCTTCGTGGCCGTCCTCGCGCAGCGTCGCGAGGTGCACCTGCGCGATCGAGGCACTCGCCACCGCCTCGCGCTCGAAGCGCTCGAACACCTCGTCGATCGGCTTGCCGAGCGCGCGTTCGATCTCGGCGAGCGCCTGCGGTGCGGGAAACGGCGGCACCCGATCCTGGAGGCGGGCGAGTTCGTCAGCGATGTCGCGCGGCAACAGGTCGCGGCGCGTCGAGAGCACTTGGCCGAACTTGACGAAAATCGGGCCGAGCGCCTCGAGCGCCTGACGCAGGCGCTGCGCCCGCGGCGCATCGGGCCGCGGCAGCAGCGCGCGCGCGATCCGGCTGCGTGCGATCGGCGGCAGGAACTCGTGCAGCCCGAAACGCAGCGCGATGAGGACGATACGGGCGAGGCGCAGCAGGCTCGACACGCCGCGGACCGGCTAGCGGGGGCGCGCCGCGGCGAGACGCTCGAGGCGCTTTTCGAGCCGCTCGAGAGCGTCGCGCAGGCGTGCGTTGGCGCCGGCAAGCGCATCGAGCTCGGCACGGGGCACGAGCATGCGACGCTCTTCGACGGCGTAGTCCATGAAGCTCGCTGCGACGCGGCGCGCGGCATCCGCCTGCCAGGCGAAGAAATCGCGCGCCGTCCCGGCAAGCCGGTGCGCCGCGGCATCGCCCACTACTCGCGAAAGATCCTCTTCGGCGTCCCAGCGCAGATGACGCAGCAGCGTCATGACCTCCGCGGCCAGCCGCGTGTCGCCCTCCACCGCGACCGCCCGCATCAGGTATTCCTCGGCGGTGGTGCCGTGGCGCACCAGCTCCGCGAGCGCCTCGGGCTTGAGCGTCAGCCGAAGCGAAGGCGCTACGCCGCTGGCCGAGGGTGCGACACGGCCATCGGGCTGGATCGCGAAGCGCAGCGCCGGCAGCGGCGGCGCGCGCAGCTCCAGTTCCGCACCGGCGTGTGGCGCAAGGCGCTCGCGGGCCCAGGGCTCAGCCTCGAGCAAGTGGTTCAGGGCGGCAACGAACGGGGATTCGAGGGTCGGCACGATCAGGGCTTCAGAAAAAGAAAAGGCCACCCGCGGTGGCCTTCGCTCGGGACCGGCAACGCCTAGTGCGTCTGCTGTATCCCCGCCAGCAGCCAGCCGCTCGAGCCGTCGATCGGCTTGCTGAGGTTCCACACCTCGTCGAAGTCCACCGGCGTGCTGCCCGGCGTTTCACGCACCATGCCAGAGAAGTGCACGCTTGCCCAGTGCCGGTCCTGCTCCGTATTGAGCTCGAGCAGCTCGGCGTTCAGCGCCATGACATCGGTCTGCTGGCGTGCGCCGGCGCGCTCGGCGATATCGGCTTGCAGCTGCTGGAACAGCTCGGAGGTCGTGAACTCGCGAATTGCATCGAGCTCCCGGGCGTCGTTCGCGGCCTGCAGGCGCACGAAGTTGAGCTTCGCTGCGCGCAGGAACCCGTTCAGATCGAAGCCCACCGGCACGCGGGACGTGCGCGACGCGCCCGCGGCGGCTTCGAAGCCCGTCGCCTGCGAGGGGGGCGGCGCGGCAACCGTCTCGCTGCCCAAAGCCGCGTTGTAACCCTGCGCCGCAAACTTCAGGGGCGGCGCGCTCTCTGCGCGCTGGCGCGCAAGCATGCGGATCACCATGACCGCGGCAATCACGAGCAGCGCAACGAGCAGCAAGCCGCCCAACCCCGCGCCGCTGAAAAGCGCGCCCAGCAGACCGCCGACCGCCAGGCCGCCGAGGATCGGCGCCCACTTGCTCCCCGTGGCGGCCGCCGCGGGTGCGCCCGCGGTAGTGGCCGCGCCAGGCTGCGCCGCAGGCGTGCCCGGCTGCGCCTGGCGTACTGGCGTGGCTGGCGGGGCGTTGGTGATGTTCTTCTGCGCACCGATCGAGCGCGCGCCGCCGAGGCGCCGCGCCTCGACGTCGGTCGCGACCAGCGTTACGCCGAGCAACGTGACCGCGAGACCGAGAAACAGCCGGTTCATGAGTCCTACCCTCCAAGGGAAATTGCGATGGGATCGCGGATCGAATCGTACCTGTGCGCCGCGTGCCGGACAATCAGATCCGGTAGCCGCGGTGCACGGCGACCACGCCTGCCGCCAGATTGAACACTTCGACCTGCGAAAGGCCGGCTCGTTCCATCATGGCCGTAAGCGTGGCCTGATCGGGGAACGTCCGGATCGACTCCGCGAGATAGCGATAGGGGGCGGCGTCGCCCACGATGCGCCGCCCGAGCCAGGGCAGCGCTTTCATCGAGTAAGCGTCGTAGGCCTGCTCGAGCGGCTTCCAGACCTTGGAGAACTCGAGTATCAACAGTCGACCGCCGGGCTTGAGCACCCGGTACATCTCGGCCAGCGCAGCGTCCTTGTGCGTCACGTTGCGCAGACCGAACCCCACCGTGACGCAGTCGAAGAAGGCATCGGGAAACGGCAGCCGCTCGGCGTCGCACTGCGCCACCGGCACCATGAGCCCCTCGTCGAGCAGCCGGTCGCGCCCGCGATCGAGCATCGCGCGGTTGATATCCGTGGCCCAAACCTGCCCGCTGAGCCCGGCGCGCCGCGCCAGCTGGCGTGCCAGATCGCCGCTGCCGGACGCGACGTCGAGCACGCGCTCGCCCGGATGGACGCGCGCCGCCCAGACCGCGAAGCGCTTCCACAGGCGATGCAGGCCGAGCGACATGAGATCGTTCATCACGTCGTAGCGCCCGGCTACGCGATCGAACACCGCCCCGACGCGCCTCGACTTTTCCTGTTCCGGGATGCGTTCAAAACCGAAGTCGGTGTCGTTGGGCGTCTTGCTCATTTCTTCCATATTACGCCGCTCTTATCAGATGTGAGCGCTTGCTCAACATCTCTGCTACCCCCCGCATCGGCAAGTCGTCGAAGGTACTCGGTCCATAGCCGCTCCTGATTGACGCCAAGCTCGTAGAGATAATCCCAGGCGTAAATGCCCGTATCGTGACCGTCGGAAAAGCGCGGCTGCACGGCGTAGGAGCCGACCGGCTCGAGCGCCAGAATGCCAACCTCGCGCTTTCCGACCTGCAGCACTTCCTGTCCCGGGCCATGACCGCGCACCTCCGCGGAAGGCGAGTACACGCGCAGCAGCTCGTAGGGCAGCCTGAAGGTGCGTCCGTCTGCGAACGCGATCTCCAGAACGCGCGACTTCTGGTGCAGCTTGATCTCGGTTGGGGTAGGGGATTCCGCGTCGGGCACGATCTGCTCCGTGAACGCCGCCATGATACCCGGCCACACCCCCCTGCCCGCCGGGGAAACGCAGCCGTCACAGAATGTTCTTAGAATGGGCATGTCATGGCAGACATCCTGATCGTCGAGGACGAGGCCGCGATTCAGGAGCTGATCGCGGTCAGCCTCGAGCAAGCCGGGCACCACGTGATTCGTGCACGCGACGCCGAGGGCGCGCTGGGCGTCATGCGCGAGGCGCTACCCGATCTGCTGCTGATCGACTGGATGCTGCCGGGAATGTCCGGCGTGTCGCTTGCTCGGCAGCTGCGCCAGGCCGGGCGCACGCGGGACATCCCGCTCATCCTGCTTACCGCGCGCGCCGAGGAGCCCGACAAGGTGCTCGGGCTCGAGGCCGGCGCGGATGACTACATCACCAAGCCCTTTTCGCCCAGGGAGTTGCTGGCGCGCATCAAGGCGGTGTTGCGGCGGCGCGCGCCGCAAGTGACCGACGACCCAGTCGAGACCGCTGGGCTCAGGCTCGATCCGGCAACGCGCCGCGTGTTCGGCGATTCCGCGACGCTCGAGCTCGGGCCGACCGAGTTCCGGCTGCTGCACTACTTCATGACGCACCCCGAGCGGGTGCACTCGCGTACGAAGCTGCTCGACCAGGTCTGGGGCGATCATGTATTTCTGGAGGAACGCACCGTCGACGTGCACATCCGTCGGCTGCGCAAGGCACTCGAGCCTTCGGGTCATGACCGGCTGATCGAGACCGTACGCGGCTCGGGGTACCGCTTCAGCGCTCAGCCCTCGTGAGACAATTCTAGCTACCGCGGCGGCGGCCCGGGCCGGCCCGCCGCGCCCCTGCGTGGCGGATTGTCGGCATTGATCCAATGAACCCTGTCTGGGCCAGCACCCTTGGCGTCACTTTGGCGGCCGCGGCCGCCGGACTCTTGATCTGGCCGTTCGCGGGCCCGGTGTGGGGGTGGGCAGCGGTCGCGGCGGTGCTCGCCGCGCGCGTCCTCTATCATGCCGCACATCTCCAGGCGCTTCTTGGGTGGCTGCGCGCGCCGGACCTGCGCCAACTGCCGCAGGGCCGTGGCGTATGGGAAGAGGCGCTCGCGGGCCTTCACCGCTACATCAAAGGGCGCGACGGCGAGCACGACCGGCTGATGCAAGCGCTGGCGCGCTTCCGCGCCGCCGGGCGCGCGCTGCCCGACGGTGTGGTCATCCTGGACGCCGAGGGCCGCATCGAGTGGGCCAACCCGACCGCGACGCGTCATTTCGGCATCGATCCGCGACGCGATCTCGGCCAGCCGGTGATTCATTTCGTGCGTCAGCCCGATTTCGTCGCCTACCTCGAGGCGGGGGCGTTTGACGAGCCGATCAAGGTGCGCTCGACCCGCAGCAATGCCGCGCTGGCGCTGCGCATCATCGCCTTCGGCGCCGAGCAGAAGCTGCTCAACTCACGCGACGTGAGCGGCGAGGAGCGCATCGACCGCATGCGCCGCGACTTCGTGGCCAACGTGTCGCACGAGCTGAAGACGCCGCTCACCGTGCTCGCCGGCTTCGTCGAGACGCTCGGCGACGACTCGGGCAAACTGAGCGAGACACAGCGACGCCGCTTTCTCGGCCTGATGACCGAGCAGGCGCGGCGTATGCGTCAGCTAATCGAAGACCTCCTCATGCTCTCGAGCCTGGAATCGAGCGCCGCGCCCGAAGGCGAGGCGCCGGTCCCCATGCCGGCGCTGCTCGAGCGGCTCGCCGAGGAGGCACGCGCGCTCTCCGCTGGGCGCCACCGCATCTTGATCGAAGAGGTCTCCCCCGAGTGGCTGCTGGGCAGCGAGCGGGAACTGCACGGCGCCTTCTCCAACCTGGTGGCGAACGCGGTCCACTACACGCCAGCGGGTGGGACGGTGCGATTGGCCTGGCGCATCGAGGGCGGGCGAGGCGTGTTCAGCGTCACCGATTCCGGGATCGGCATCGAGCCGCGGCACATTCCGCGGCTTACCGAGCGCTTTTACCGCGTCGACACCAGCCGCTCGCGCGAGTCCGGCGGCACCGGCCTCGGACTCGCCATCGTCAAGCATGTACTGACGCGCCATGAGGCGAGCCTGGACATCGAAAGCGGCGTCGGACAAGGTTCCGTGTTCAGCGCGAGCTTTCCACCCCGGCGGCTCAATGCGCCGGCCGCGGCGCGCGCGGCAGCCTGATCAGCCCAGCGATTCGTAGGTGACGCGCTCGAAATCGACGCCACGCTCGATCAACGCCGTCAGCCGCACCTGAAGCGGTGCGTCGACGAACACCTCGATCACGCGCTTGGGCTTGTACCAGCCGGAGGGCAGGACCAGTGTGGGCGGCACGTTGATCGCCGGCACGCCGGTAAGCGTGAGCGCCTGAACGAACTTTTCCTTCATCGCGTTCAGCCCGGTGGGCCGCGCCGCGACCGCGGCAGGCAGTCCCGGAAGCAGTTGCACGCCGGCGTACAGGTCGCCCGACAGCGTCGACATCAGCCAGCGCACCTGCGCGAGCATAAAGTTCTGGGTGTCGGCCGGCCGCAGGCACACCAGCTGGCCGTGCGCATAGCGCCGGCCGCGATCCCCGGCGCGGCGCACGAGCCGCAGCCCTTGCGCGGTCTCGTTCTCGATATGCCAGTTCTCGAGCAGGATGCCCTGCGCGACGCTGTAATCGTCCTCATCGCGCGTGCTGACGCGTCCGAAGGTCGCGATCTCCTCGCGCTCCTTCTGCGAGAGCTCTTTCGCCTCGCCCGGCTGGCGAAACACGCGTCCGCCGACATAGTAGTGAATGGCGTTGACGTCGTTGCATACTTGCGCGCTGTCGTTTGCGCGGCGTCGCTCCGCGCGCGTCAACTTGGGTTGGCACCATTGCCGGTATAGGAACACCAGCATCTGCTCGCAGGAGGGCTGCACGCAGTCCTCGCCGAGCATCAGCTTGGCGGGCGACTCGCCCTTGCGCAAAAGCGCGATTCGATTGCGCAGGCTCTTGGCCAGGCGCCGCGTGTCCAGAAAGCGCACCTCGCCCGGTGGCACACGTTCGAGGCTCTCGACGCGTTCGGGGCAGCGGTCGCTCGAGAGCTCGATCACCAGCGGACCGAGCGCCTCGTCGCCATTGCCCTCCTTCACTGGCTTGCGCGCGATGTCGATCTTTTCCCCCCAGCGCTCGAGCAGAAAGGCGACGAAGGTGAGCTGACGCTGACTCTGCTCGTTCGGGTTCGCGAGGCCCAGCATGACCGCGCGCATGTAGGCAATGCGCGGCGAGGTATCGTGCACGTCGCGGTTGAGGAAATCCTTGACGGCCTCTTCCGTAACGCCGAGCTCTTCGGCCTTGGCATAGCCGCGGTGCAGCGCCTGCCAGTCGCGCCCGGGCACTTCCCGGTAGGCGCGATAGTGGTGAAACATCTTCAGCCCCGCATAGGCGAGCATCCGCTGGCAGGCAATCCCCGCGTACGAGCGCATGCCGGGCTCGCCCGCCGCCGCTGCATCGAGGCAGCGCGCGTAGCCGAGCCGCATTTGCTCCCACAGATCGATCGTATCCTCGAACACGGCGTTCTCGGCCTCGAGCATCGGCAGCGCGCGATTCGAGAACCGCTTGGCCTGCTCGATCTGAACGAAATTCACGGCCTCGCGAATGACCTCAAGCGCGTCGAGCCGGGTGGTCGCCTTGGTCGGGAAGCGGTTGAACTCCTCGATCTGAGTCAGCAGCTGGTTCTGCGCCGCCGACACGTTGGCGAGCGGCACCGATTCGAGCCAGGCCTTGCAGCTCGCGGCATCGATGAATTCGGGGGAGGCGTCGGAGGCCAATTCGGTAAGGATCGGTTCAGCCATAGGCTCGTTTTAGACTAACAGTGCGGCAAGACGCGCGCCAAGCGCGCCATCGGCTACGCGCGGGGCGGAGGCCGAGGCCGCGCGGCGCGGCGCCGCCCAGATCGGGTCCGGGAAGTGCCGATCGCCCTCGAAGCGCGGGATCACGTGCCAGTGCAGGTGCGGCACCTGGTTACCGAGGCTTGCGAGATTGATCTTGTCGGGTCGGTAGAGCTCGCGCAGGCCGGTCTCACAGGCGAACACCGCGCGCATCAGGCGCTCGCGCTCGGCTTGCGGGAGGTCGGTCATTTCACGCACGTGTTGCCTGAGAATCACGCGGCAGAAGCCGGGATAGTCCCCTGATTCGGCCCGTACGATGCGGCAAAATGAATCTCGCCACAGCACCAGTCCACCGTCCTGCTCGCAGAGGTCGCACGTCATCACAGCGAACGCCGTCGTCACCGCCCGAATTCCAGGCCCGCACCCTGCCTCCGCGAACGTGCTGCTTCGCCGCTAGCGCAGGGTCCGTTCAATGCCGCCGCGGTTCGCCCTCTCGACCAAGCTCGCTCGCCCGCCGGCAACCCGCCGATGCCGCGCCATTGCGGCCACAATATAGTCGGCTTCGGCGCCAGTGTCACCCGAAATGCGCGCCCGTGCCTGCATTCATGAAATGCCGGATGTGAAAATCTTCACATTCCCGACGCCGCGCAACGTCGCGGCGGCGTCGACGTTCGCGCGCGTCGCGCTCCGGCGGGCGAATCCGCGCCGCGACCGAAAACGAATCAGCCGCCCCCAGGCTGCGCTTCGCCCGGCGATGCATCGGGTACAGCACCGAAGATGTCGCGGTAGCTGATGTAGAAGCTGGCAAACAGCGTTGGCAGCAGCAGGATCAGGA